>NZ_CAJXMA010000024.1:0-33240 GCF_913056445.1 uncultured Halovibrio sp. | reverse complement strand
CAGCGCTTTTCCGCCTCGTCGAGCTCCACCTGCATCAGCTGGAGTTCGCGCATCTGGTCGTTCAGCTGTTCACGCCGTTCCCGAACTTTGCTCAGTAGTGCGTTGAGTTGCCTTTCATTACCGGATGCGGGATCGTACATTTCAATGATGTCCCGGGATTCCGCCAGGCTGAAGCCAAGGCGTTTACCCCGCAGGATCAGTTTCAGCTTGACCCTGTCCGCGTCCGTGTAGATCCGTTGTTGACCCTCGCGCCTTGGCTCCAGAAGGCCGGCTTCTTCATAGAAACGGATGGTGCGGGTGGTGATGTCGAAATCCCGCGCCAGGTCGCTGATGGTATGGGTGGTCTGGGTTTCAGCGTTCATGCCGGGCTCCATTACGTCTTACGTTGACGTTAACGTAAAGCACATGGAAGCCGCAATTGGATGACAGGTAAAGGAGGGAATCAATTACCCGTGACGTTGAGCATACGGTTACGGAGATGACGCCACTGTTCGACTTCGTCGGCGCTGCCGACACGACGGTCCGAGCGTTCGTCCCGGCTGAGCCAGAGGTCTGTGCCGTTGAAACTGTAGACGGGCTTGAGGTCCTGGCGCCGCGATGCGGGCTGGATTTGATCCACCAGGTTATCGAGAATCATGGGCTCAGCGCCGGGTTCGGGGTACCAGGCCAACACCATGTGTGCCTGTTCCAGGTGGAGCGCGTCCACATAGGTGATACGGAGGTGTTCTTCGGGCACCCCCATGGCACGCAGGGTCATGTACTTGGCATTGGCGAATTCCTCGCAGTCACCGGCATTGGTGGCCAGGAACTCAACCGGCGTGGCCCAGTAGTCCTGGCGCCCCCAGTGCGACTGGTCGGTAACGAAATCACGCTGGTTGAAGAAGCGGTTCACCACCTGCATCTGGCGCGCTTCGCTGGCACCCTCATGCTCGGCCACGAGCTGCTCCCAGGCCGTCAGCCGGGCGCGGGCGTCACCGCCGAACTGGCGCTCGACGTACGCAAGCAGGTCCTGTCCAAGGTCAATGCCATGGGCCAGGCCTGCGATCAGCAACACCGTTAATACAGCCAGGCGCATGGGCGGCCTTAACCGGTCAGTTGCTCAGGCGTTCGCGGAGTTCTTCCAGCCGGCTCCGGACATCCGAACTGGAGCGCTCACTGGGCGTCGAGGTGTCCGTGGCTGCATCGTCCGCCGCATCACTGCTGCTGTCGCCGGCCGATGACCGCTGGTTGCCGTTAAGCGCCAGCTTTCCCCCCTGGCTCTCTGGGAAGGTCAGGGTTTCCAGGGCACCGGCACGCTCAATGACGATACGGCGCTGACGCACCTCGCGCAGGCTCGCATTGCCGGGCAGGGCGTCCCCGACGCGGTAAACCTCGGTCTTGCCGTCGGGCCCCTCCACCAGGGCGCTGTCGCGTTTTTCCGTGTCGCCGGCCATCACGCCCCGCAGCATAAGCTGTAGGTTGGTTTCGGGAAGGGTTTCCGCACGTTCAACCGACTCAGTGGCCTGTTCGCCCGGCGTTCCGAAAAAGGCCAGATCCGCAAGTTCTGGCGCTTCACCATCGCCACTACTGCTGCTGTTGCCGGGGGGGTCCTCCCCGCTCGCGGTCTGCGGCATCTCGGAAACCCGGTCCTCCATGCGTAGTCCCTGCCAGCCGATTACGGCCGCGATTGCCACAGCGAGCACTGCTGCTGTGATCAGGGGCATGGCATTGATGCGTTTTTCCATGGACAATCAGCCCTTTCCGGTGACCGGGAATGACGGTTGCCTTCATTATCCCGGGATACTAACGTAACCACAAACCAACAGCGCACGGTTTGCGACATGGGCGAAACCCTGAACGAGACCCGCACCACGGAGGCCAGACTGCCCTTCAGTTTTGCCCGACGCAATGGCGTTGTGCTGACACCGGACGAGCAGGGCGAACTGGAGCTTCTGGTGCGCCCTGGTGCCTCGGCGCGGGCCATTGCCGAGGCTACGCGCCTGAGCCGCGGCCGTGCCCGCATCCGTGAAATGGAAGCCGAGGCGTTTGATGAGGCGTTGACCCGCGCCTACCAGAACGATTCCGAGGAAGCCATGCAGATGGTTGAGGGCATCGGCGAGGACATGGACCTCGCCAGCCTGGCGGAATCGGTTCCCGAAACCGAGGATCTGATGGAGCAGGAGGATGATGCCCCGGTCATCCGCCTGATCAACGCCATTCTGACCGAGGCCATCAAGAGCGGCGCTTCGGACATCCACATCGAAACCTACGAGAAACGCCTGGTTGTCCGCTTCCGGGTGGACGGGGTCCTGAGAGAGGTGGTGCAGCCCAAGCGAGCCCTGGCGCCACTGCTGGTCTCGCGCATCAAGGTCATGGCGCGGCTGGACATCGCGGAGAAGCGGGTCCCCCAGGACGGACGCATCTCGCTGCGCGTGGCCGGGCGCGAAGTGGACATCCGTGTGTCCACCATGCCGTCATCCAACGGCGAGCGCGTAGTGCTGCGGCTTCTGGACAAGGAGGCGGGGCTTCTGGAGCTGGATTCCATTGGCATGGCGGAGCGCGACCTCAGCCTGCTCAAGGATCTGGTCAACCGCCCCTATGGCATTCTGCTGGTGACCGGGCCAACCGGCTCGGGTAAGACCACAACACTCTATGGTGCACTCACCGAGATCAACGACCGGTCGCGCAACATCCTGACCGTTGAGGATCCGATTGAGTACAACCTGCCCGGCATCGGCCAGACCCAGGTGAACCCGAAGGTGGAGATGACTTTTGCCCGGGGGCTGCGGGCCATCCTGCGCCAGGACCCGGACGTGGTGATGATCGGGGAGATCCGGGACCTGGAGACCGCGGAGATTGCGGTCCAGGCCAGTCTGACCGGTCACCTGGTGCTCTCCACACTGCACACCAACACCGCCACCGGCGCCATCACACGCCTGATCGACATGGGTGTCGAGCCCTTCCTCATCTCTTCCAGTCTGGCCGGCATTGTCGCCCAGCGCCTGGTGCGGGTGCTGTGCCCGGAGTGCCGGGAACCCTATACGCCGGATGCCACCGAATGCCGCTTTTTGGGCGCCGATCCCGACAATCCGCCCACCATCTATCACCACGGCGGCTGTGACGCCTGCAACCAGCTGGGTTACCGGGGCCGTATGGGCATCTACGAGGTCATTGGCGTCGACGAGGGCCTGCGGACCCTGATCCATGACCGGGCCGCTGAGCAGGCGCTCGAGCAGGCCGCGCGCGAACGTGGCCCGAGCATCCACGCGGATGGTGTCTCCAAGATCCTGGACGGCACCACCACGGTGGAGGAAGTGCTGCGGGTGACGCACCGGGGATGATCCATGGCGGCATTTGAATTCAGGGCTCTCGACACGCGCGGCAAGCAGAAGAAGGGCGTTCTGGAAGCCGACAGTGCGCGCGCTGTTCGCCAGCAGCTGCGGGACCGTGGCTGGGCACCGCTGGAGGTATCACCGACCCGTGAACGCCAGCAGCGCTCTGGATTCACACTGGGCCGGGGGCTGTCCGCGGCGGATCTGGCGCTGGTGACACGCCAGCTCGCAACCCTGATCCAGTCCGGGATTCCGGTGGAGCAGGCCCTGTCAGCCATTGCCAACCAATCCGAAAGACCGCGCATCAAGAGCATGATGCTGGCCATCCGCGCCAAGGTTCTGGAAGGCCATACCCTGGCAGGCAGCCTGAGCGAGTTTCCTTCAGCCTTTCCCCATCTCTACCGCGCTACCGTCGCCGCAGGCGAGCACGCCGGACACATGGACCTCGTACTGAACCGTCTGGCGGACTACACCGAAGCCCGCCAGGAGGCCCGCCAGAAGATCCAGCTCGCGGCCATCTACCCGGTGATTCTGACGTTCGTGGCCATCGCCATCGTAATCTTTCTGCTGACCTATGTCGTGCCGGACATCATCGAGGTCTTCGTGCGCAGTGGCCAGGAGCTGCCGGCGCTGACCGAAGGGCTGTTGGTCGTGAGCAGCTTCTTTGTGGACTGGGGCTGGCTGCTGTTGCTGTTGCTGGTTGCCGCGGGCATCGGGTTCCGGCTTGCACTGCGTCGCCCCTCCTTCCGGCTCAGAGTCCACCGGCAGCTTCTCCATATTCCCTTCATCTCCCGTCTCATCCGTGGCCTCAACACCGCGCGCTTCGCCAGTACTGTGAGCATCCTCACAACCAGCGGCGTTCCGTTGGTGGAGGCAATGCGTATCGCCGGTGAAGTGTTGTCCAATGAGTACCTGAAGGAACGGATCCGGGAAGCGACCCAGTCCGTGAGCGAGGGTGGGTCGCTTAAAAATGCCCTGGAGAACACCGGGTATTTCCCCCCGATGATGATCCATATGATTGGCAGTGGCGAGGCCAGTGGCGAACTGGACCAAATGCTGGAACGCACGGCCACACACCAGGAGAATGACCTCCAGGGCAAGATCTCCGCACTGGTGGGGCTGTTCGAGCCGCTGATGCTGCTGGTGATGGGTGGGGTGGTACTGATCATCGTGCTGGCGATCATGCTGCCAATCATGAATATGAGCCAACTGATGGGTTGAGACGTTGATGACAATGAAACATGCAAATCGCAGTGGCGGTTTCACGCTGATTGAGATCATGGTTGTAATGGTGATCCTCGGGCTGCTGGTGGCGCTGGTGGCGCCGAATATCATGGGCCGGGGAGATGAGGCCCGCGTGACGGCCGCCGAGGCACAGCTGCGCAACATCAGCAGTGCCCTGGACCTGTACCGGCTGGACAACAGCCATTATCCCTCCACGGAACAGGGGCTCGAGGCACTGGTTGAGAAGCCCACTGGTTCCCCCGAGCCCTCCAACTGGAACCCTGAGGGCTACATGAACGCCATCCCGAAGGACCCCTGGGGCAATGAATACCAGTATGTCCAGCCGGGCTCCGAAGGGCCCTACGATCTGTATTCCTATGGTGCGGACGGCCGCGAGGGCGGCGAAGGCGTGAATGCGGACATCAGCGTCTGGGACGTGGAAGAGTAACCCCGGAATGGGGCGCTGGCGCTCAGCAGGGTTCACGCTCATCGAGCTGATGGTGGTGCTCGTTGTGGTTGGTCTTCTGATCAGCCTGGTCGGGCTCAGCATTGGCGGCGGGGGCGAACGGCGGGAACTCGAGGAGATGACGCGCAGCCTCTATCTCAGGATGCAGGCGGCTTCAGAGCAGGCTGTCATGACCAACCGGGAGATCGGTGTGCGATTCCGGGACGACGGCTATGGGTTTGTCCAGCTGGATCGCGACCAGGCCCAGTGGACCCCGCTTCCGCGTGGCGGTCTCACCGGAGCCAGCATGCCCGAGTGGGTTGAGCTGGAGCTGATCACCGATGGCGGTGAGGCGGATGCCCTGGAAACCCAGGAGGAAGACCAGCCGGAACCGGACCTGGTGTTTTTCTCCTCCGGCGAGTCCACCGCCTTTAACCTCTACCTCTGGTGGGAAGGCGCCGATGATGGAAGTGCCCAGCTTCTGACCAGTGACGGCGCCACCGGGGTGGAATGGCTCCAGCCTGGCGATCAGGACTACAGGGAGCGCCTGTAATGCCTGTCATGCCGGCCCGCGCGCGTGGCTTCACGCTCATGGAGGTGATGATCGCGCTGATGATCTTCGGCCTGCTGGCAGCCACACTGCAGCAGGTCGCCTCCGGCTACATGTCCAATTACCGGCGCATTGAAAGCCAGACCATGGCCTCCTGGATCGCCCAGAATCGCCTCACTGAGATGCGCCTCCAGGATCAGATGCCCGCGACCGGTGAGTCCGATGATGAGGTGGCGTTCGGGGGCCACGAATGGGAAATCGAGACGGTGGTCAGCGCCACCGAGGATCCGGCAATACGGCGGGTTGAGATGACCCTTTACCGGGTCGCCCCGAATGGTGATCCCGTGCAGCAGCTGGTTTTCACGGGCTTTCTGGGGCAGCGTAACCGATGAGCGGAACGGATACGGAAAAGGGCTTCACGCTGCTGGAGGTTCTTATTGCTGTGTTCATCACCAGCATGATCTCGCTGGGGGTATGGCAGGTCATGAACACCCTGATGAATTCCCGCGAAGGCATCGAAAGGGTCTCAGGGGCGTTCCGGGACGTACAGCAAACCGTCTCACTTCTGGAACGGGATCTGCTGCAGGCGGTCAAACGCCCGGTGAAGGATGCCTACGGCGAACGGCTGCCTGCTCTTACCAGCCGAATCAACGGCTCCGAACTTGAACTGACACGCCAGGGCTGGCGGAACCCGCTGGGAGACAAACGCAGTGAGCTCCAGCGCGTAGCCTGGGAATACGACGAACTGGAGGAGTGCCTGATCCGCCGCTACTGGCCGGTGCTGGACCGGGCCCAGGGCACGCGCAGCCGCGAGCAGGAGCTGCTCGGAAATGTGGAATCCGTGGAGGTGCAGTTCCGCGACAGTAATGGCCAGTGGCTCAGCCAGTGGCCGGGTGACAGCGGCGACAGCAGCGGATTTGCCGATGCCGAGGGCACAGAGGTACTGAGGATGCCCATGCCCCGTGCCGTGGAAGTGGTCATCGAGCATGATCGCTTTGGCACCCTGCGGCGGGTCGTCGCGCTGGGTGAACCCATGGCGATGGGCGCACAGGTTCCGGACCGGCGCAGACAGGCTGGCGGAGACAGCGGGAACAGTGGGAACGGAGGGGAGGGCGAATGAGATCCCGCCGTTTCACACGCCAGCAGGGGGTTGCGCTGATCATTGTCCTGATGGCCTTTGCGCTGGGCTCGATCCTCGCCTCCGGTATGCTGACGCGCCAGAGCGTGATGATTCGTGGCGCCACCACCTACCTGGCCCAGAATGATGCCCGCAGCCTGGCACTTGGGGCAGAGGCCTTTGCCCGCCAGTTCCTGGCAAGGGACCTGAAGGGGGGTGGCAATACCCCGGAGGAAAACCAGGAGGGTGACCAGGGCACTGACGGCGAACAGGAGGGAACGGCCACCCGCCGGGAAGTGGATCATCCCGGTGAGGACTGGGCACGGGCCGCACTGGCTCTACCGGTGGAAAAGGGCGTCATCGAGGCCCAGATCAACGACCTGCGGGGCCGGCTCAACCTCAATGCCCTGACGGAGGTGGACGGGACCGTGAATGAACGCCAGCGCAACCGGCTGGAACGGCTGCTGCGCGTTCTGGAGATCCGGAATGTCAGGCCGGCAACCTTTGTGGACTGGGTGGATGCGGACGACCAGCGCAGTGGTGCGGGCGGTGCGGAGGACAGCGATTACATGCTCCTCGATCCGCCCTACCGGGCCGGTGATCAGCCGTTCGTCAGCGTGACCGAAGTGCGGCTCCTGGATGGCATGAGCGAAGCAGCCTACCAGCGCCTGCGGCCGCACATCACGGCGCTGCCGAACCGGGATGGCACGCTCAACGTCAACTTTGCCTCCACGGCCGTGCTACGCTCGCTGCACGACCGCATCAGCCAGGGGCAGGCGGAGAGCATCCGGGAGACGCTGCGGGAATCTCCGGCTGAAAGCGTGGAGGAGTTCCTGGCGCTGCCGGAGTTCGCGGGTCTCGGGCTGGAACCGGATGGGCTCGGGGTGAGCACGGACTTCTTCGAGATCGCCGCAAGGGTCAGTGTCAGTGGTACAGTGTATCGGCTGGTTTCGATGGCCCAGCGCACACGCAATGGCACGATACGGATTCTGTCACGGGATACCGGCAGAACCCAGCTGATCACGAAGGAACAGGTTCAGGCGTCCGAGTAGGCGCCTGCGAACAGGGTCAGAGAAGACGGATAATATGGCCTATCAACTCTACATAAGGGCAGGTGCCGGAGCTGGCGAAGGCTCCGATGCCGATGTTTTTGACTGGGTGCTGCTGGATGCCTCCGGCCATTTCGGCGGCGAGGGGCAGGGCGACTCACGGGAGAACCTGGAAGCCCGGCTCGAAGCGATCGGAGTGGAAGCGGCAGAAGTCATCGGCATCATCCCGACACTGGATGTCACCCCCTGTGCCGCCCGTATTCCCGGCCGCCAGAAACGCATGATCCGCCAGGCACTGCCCTTCGCGGTGGAGGAGCAGCTGGCGCAGGACATTGATTCAGTCCATCTCGCCCTGGGTACCCAGAAGCGCAATGAGTGGCAGGTGGCCGCGATCGACCGTGGGCGGATGGATGCCTATGCGGCCTGGTTTGACACTTTCGGTTACCCGGTGCGCGCCATCCACGCGGACGCGATGCTCCTGCCGGCCGGCCAGCACCAGTGGACCATCCTCGTTGAAGGCAGCCAGGCGCTGATCCAGGAACACGACAGTGGCTGGTACGAGGTGCCTGTCGAGGGCCTGTCCGTATTCCTGGATTCGCTCATTGAGGCCAACGGCACCGAGGCACCACCGAGCGCCCGCGTTCTGGTGACACCGCAGGCGGCGGAGCAACACCGGATGGCCCTGGCCTCACTGGAACAGCACCCGGACGCCCTGATCCACGTGGAAACCCTGGAACAGCTTCCATTGCACCTGATGGTGGAAAGCCTGGTAGCCGGACATGCGGAAGCGATCAACCTGTGCCAGGGGGATTACGCTCCCGAGTCCAGCGGGCATTCCCCTTTGAGACGCTGGCGGCCTGTGGCCATTGTGGCGGCAATTGGTATTGTCGCCCAGCTAGGCTTCATGCTCGCGGAGGGCATCTATTACCGGAACCAGGCGCAACGGTTTGATGAGCAGGCGGTCGCAATCTATCGCGAGTATTTTCCCGACGAAAGCGGCACCCATGCCGGCAACCTGAGACGCGTGGCCGAGGGCAAAATCCGCGCGGCCCGTGACGGAGGCTCCGGAGGCGATTTCCTGGCGATGCTGCGAGCCACCGGGCAACAGTACCAGGGCCTGGATGATCCGGAGAGTCTGCGCTTTGACACCATCCAGTTCAGCCGCAGCCGGGGCGAGCTCCGCATTGAGCTTCGGGGCGAGAGCTTTGCCCAGCTCGACGCCATGCGCAATGGACTCAGTGGCTCCGGATTCAGTGCCCGGATCGGCTCCGTGGTGAACAGTGACGACGGCACCGAAGCCCGGCTCACGGTCAGACAGGGAGGTTGAGCCAGATGCTTGAGACAATCCGGAAGATCCCGGCGGTGCGCGCCGCGATTGCCCAGTATGATCAACTGAGCCACCGTGACAGACGCGCCCTGCAGATCATGGTCACCGCGCTGGCTGCGGCCATCCTGTATCTCGGGGTCTGGCAGCCCATTGTTGAGTTCCGCAGCGAGGGCTACGAGCGCATGCAGCAGTCCCGCGAACGGGTCGCCTGGATCAGTTCCCGGGAGCAGGCCCTGGAGCGCATTTCGCAGGTGAATGAAAGCGGGCAGGGCGGCTCACTCGGTGATGCGGACCTGCTCAAAACCGTTACGGATTCCGCGGACCGTTCCGGGCTCCCGCTGCAGCGCTTTGAACCCAGCGGTGATGATGCCATGCGGCTCTGGCTTGAGGCCGTACCGTTCACGGACCTGACCCAGTGGTTGGGCCACCTCCAGAGTGAGTATGGCCTGACCGTGGATCAGGCCTCTTTGGACAGAACCGACAAACCCGGTCTGGTGGATGCCCGCCTGACCCTTGAACCCTGACGTGGAGGTAGGAGTGTCGAAAACCCCTGATTACGATCTTGTTGTCATCGGAGCCGGATCCGGTGGTGTCCGGCTCGCGCGCATGGCGTCCCAGGCAGGAGCGCGCGTGGCCGTTGTGGAGTCCGCAGACCTGGGAGGCACCTGCGTCAATGTGGGATGCGTGCCGAAAAAGCTCTTCGTCTACGGCGCCCACGTGCGTGAGGACATCGAGGACGCCAGGGGGTATGGGTTCGATGTGGCGGATGAAGCGATCCGTTTCGACTGGGCCACACTGCGGGACAACAAGACGAATGAAATCCGGCGTCTCAACGATATCTACCGCCGCTTGATCGATAACGCGGGCGTTACCCTGATCGAGGGCACAGCGCATATTGAGAATGCCGGAACAGTCAGGGTCGACGGCACCGCCGTAACGACAGAACGGATCACCATCGCCACCGGCAGCGAGCCGGTTGTGCCGGAGATCCCCGGCAGCGAACACGCTCTGGTCTCCGACCACATGTTCTACCTGGACAGCCTTCCTGAGACCGCAACGGTCTGGGGGGGCGGCTACATTGCCGTGGAGTTTGCGGGCATCCTGGCAGGGCTGGGCGTACGGACCACGCTCATCTATCGCGGGGAACGCTTCCTGCGCGGCTTTGACGGCGACATCCGTGATCATGTCGCCCAGGAGATGGACCGCAAGGGGATTGACCTGCGTTTCAACACCAACATTGAATCCATCACGACGTCCGGCGGGGACTATGAACTGACCCTGACCGACGGCAGTACCCACCGGACAGGCCTGGTCCTGGCCGCAACCGGCCGTGTGCCGCGCACCCAGGGTCTCGGTCTGGCATCCGTTGGCGTGGAAACCGACGAGGGTGGGGCCATCATCACCGATGACCAGTTCCGCACCAGCGTGCCAGGCATCCACGCGCTGGGGGACGTGATCGGAACACCACAGCTCACGCCTGTGGCCATCGAGCAGGCCATGGTCATGGTGGATCAGCTCTATGGCACCGGGCTCAAGCGCATGGATTACACCAATATTCCAACAGCGGTGTTCTGTCAGCCGCCGATCGGCACGGTGGGCCTGACCGAAGAGGAGGCCCGTGAGGCCGGCCATTCGGTCACGATCTACCGCACGTCCTTCCGCCCCATGAAGCACACCCTGTCCGGGCGCGAGGAAAAAGCGCTGATGAAGCTGGTGGTGGACCCGGATACAGATCGGGTTCTGGGCGCGCACATGGTCGGCCCCGAGGCGGGCGAAATGATGCAGGGCATTGCCGTGGCGCTGAAAGCCGGTGCCACCAAGGCGGTGTTCGATGCCACGGTTGGGATCCATCCAACCTCCGCCGAGGAATTCGTGACCATGCGCGAACCGGTCAGCGACTGACACCGTGCCTAGAGGGGGAGCAGCCCCCTCAGCGTGTCCCGCAGCCCGTGACGCCGAACCGGCTTGGGCAGGTAGGCGTCCATGCCGGCTTCAAGGCAGGACTGCTCGGTATCCTCGAAAACGTCCGCCGTCATGGCGATGATGGGGGTACGCCGGCCCTGGCGCTGGCGTTCACAGGCACGCAGGCGCCGCGTGGCCTCCCAGCCGTCCATCCCCGGCATCTGGCAGTCCATCAGGATGACATCGTACCGGTTGCCGTTGTCACAGATGTCGTCCACGGCGGCCGTTCCGCTGGCGGCACAGCGTACGTGAAAGCCAAGGTTCTCAAGCTGTCGGGCCGCGACCCGCTGGTTGACGGGGTTATCCTCCACCACCAGGGCCTCGCGTGTGCGTGTTCCAATAGCCGGCGTGGACTCAGACACACCAGTTGCTTCATCCAGCCCCGGCAGGCGGTCGTGGACTTTCATCGGAATCACAAACCGGAACCGGCTGCCGCATCCCGGCTCGGTGTCCACGGCAACGTGCCCGCCCATCAGCTCAACCAGACGCTGGACCAACGGCAGACCCAGACCGGTCCCGCCGCTACCGCGTGAGGCCGAGATATCCATCTGCTCGAAACTTCCGAACATGTCGCCAAGCCTTTCGGTGGGAATGCCGGAGCCACTGTCGCTTACCTGGCAGATCAATGTTCCCTCGGACTCGTTGTCCAGGCGCCAGGTGGCGCTGACCGTCACCTCACCCTCGGGGGTGAACTTGATGGCGTTACCGATCAGGTGTGCCAGAACCTGCCGCAGACGGCCCGGATCCCCGAATACTTCCGGTTTTTTCTGCCAATCACCCTCAAATACCAGCCGATAGGTGAGCTGGTTGCCCTCGGCATCGTGGCGGAAGGAGGCGAAACAGTTCTCAATGACGCTGCGGAGATCAAAAGGAGCGTCCTCAAGTTCCAGTCTGCCACGTTCGATGCGTGAAAAATCCAGAAGATCATTGATGATCACCAGCAGATCCTCGGTGGAGCGGCGGGCAGTGACCACGTAATCCGCCTGGTGGGCGTTCAGTGGTTCCTCCTCAAGGAACTGAAGCATGCCAATAATCCCGTGCAGCGGGGTGCGCAGCTCATGGCTCATCATCGCGAGAAAATCCGATTTGGCGCGGTTGGCCTGTTCCGCCTTGTCCCTGGCCTGGTCCAGTTCCCGGAAGCTGACCTCCCGTTCCGCTTCCGCCGAACGCAGGCGGTAGGCCATTGCCTCAACAGCCTGCTGCAGGGAATGGAGTTCCCGTGCCACACGGGTGTCACGCCGGGATAGATCCGGATCCTCCTCAGGCAGTTTCTGGACAGTGTCCGCCAGGCGTTCGATGGGCCGGCTCAACCGATGGGCGAGGCGGCCCGAGAACAGGAAGGTGGCCGCGAACAGGATCAGGCCGATACCGGCGGACGTCCATAGGATCTCCTCCTGCTCGCCCGCCAGCTCGGCCTCCGAAACCGCAATACGGATTTCGCCCAGGCGCCGGCCGCTGCTTTTCTTCCAGTCTGTGTTCGTTGTCGGGTTGATCGAGCCCTGTGAAGTGGCATCCCCAAGGTTGATGGCGGTCTGGCGCACTGGGCTTGAGAACCGGTGAACCGGCGTATCCGACGGCGTCTGCTCCGAGACCTCTGCCACAATCCGTCCGTCCCGATTGACCACCTCGATGCGGTGAGCGGCGGAACGCTCCAGGGTCTGGGTGATGATGCCCCTGAGTTCCGCCTGGTTACCGGCCATAAGGGGAAATTCCACGGCAGGAGCGAGATTGTCCGCAGTCAGCTGGGTGCTCTGGAAAAGGCCCTGGCGGGCATCCTCCAATCGTGCCTGTGTGAAGAACAGCAGCATCAGCACGAACATGGCGACGGCTGGGAGCATGCCAAGCAACAGGAGCCGATGATACAGGGTCCAACGAGCGGCTTTCATGGCTTGACCTCCTGACGTTCCAGAATCCGGTGCAATTCCTCTTCGGAAGGCACAAGCAGGTCCATGGAGCGGGCAACCTGGTTATTGACCGCCACACTGAAGGCCTCCGGATAACGGGCGCTGCGCAGCTCACCGTGGTCCAGCCAGTGACGGATCAACTTGCCCGCCTCAAGAATCTGGGTCCGGGCACTGGTGTAGGTTGAGGCGACGGCGCCCGCATCCACAAAGGCCCTGGAAGGACCGATAACGAGCCGGTTACTGCGGTAACTGGTCAGCAGCAGCGGCTTGACGGTTTCACGGTTGTAGATGGCGGGGTCCGGCGTCCCCAGAAGGAAGTCTCCATAGCTGAGCGCCCGCGCGAGATTGCGGATGAGCTGATCCTGTGAGGGAATCACAAAGACCCGTGATTCCAGACCGGTCGCTGTGAGCCTGCTTCGGAGTTCGCTATAGTCACCGGCCTGTTCGGGGGAGGCCAGGATGGCCACGGTGCCGGCCCGGGGAATGATCAGCTGGCCCAGTCGGGCCTGACGCGGCAACGGCGGATCCGAATAGATGGCGGAAAAATGCTCCCGGTCCTGGATGATCGAGTCAATGGCCCCGGAGGACGTGAAAAGAGCCAGGACGGGTTGTTGCGGTGCATTGGCCCGGATCTCGGAGAGCGTTGCCTTATCCAGGGTAATAACCAGTTCTCCCGCGTCGCTGCCGGGAGACCAGGCACGCACGGCCGCACCACTGATTTCGTCGCTCAGAAGTCGCCGCACCTGCTGGAATCGAGGGTGATCCACGGGGGCGATATAGACCGTCTGCTGTGAATCGGGCAGGGCAGATACGGGATACAACAGTGCCGCAAGCGCCAGGAGTAGACTCCCTACGCCGATCCCTGCCTGCCTGAATTGGTTACCCATAATCTGATCCCTCAGAATCGAAGGCGCGCCTCCGCGAACAGATGGTTCTGGTCCGCCCAGTTATTGTCCTTGCGGTAAAGCGGATCCTCCGTCAGATAATGACGGTATACGCCGGCCAGTTCCACCATGGTTGTATCCAGATGCCAGCGACGGGACACGCGGGCATCAAGGCGTTCGAAATGGAAGTTCCTGAGCTGGTCTGTGAAATAGTAGGACACTGCTCCCGAAATGCCTCTACCGAAGCGCTGAATCCACGCAACACTGCCACTGTGACGGGCATTCAGGCGCTGTTCCAGGCTGACCAGTTCGCGCTGCCTCTCCGGATCACTTTCCCTTTCGCCCGTATAGCGCCCTTCTGTGTCCAGATAGCCATAGGTAAGCCGCAGTCGGCTTCCCCGCATCTCAAGGTTCGCTTCCAGTTCGAAGCCTTTCTGGGTCTGGTCAACATTGTTTTCCAGATCCCAGCGGGATTCATCATTCTCATTCAGTCCGAGATTGGTCACGCCTGATATTAGGTTGTCGAGCGAATCACGGAACAGTTTGATTTCGCCCTGGAACAGGCCGGTCGTCATGCGTTTCTGATACAGGTAACTGATTTCCCGTGACGTTATCGTTTCTTCTTCAAGCGGTCTGACCTCGGGGCTGGCCGTACTCAGGTTGGGCCCCCGCCTCTGTCCCTCAAGAAAGGGACGGAGCTCCTCAGGCGTGACGTTCTCCCCCCGGTACTGCCAGTCAGGCCGGCTCTCAAAAGGATCCGGCAGGCGGTGGGCACGGGAGAAGACAAAACGCAGCGTCTGGTTGTCACTGAAATGGATATTCGCCGCGCCGCGGGGTGAGAAGAAAGAGCCACTCAGACTGTCGTCCTCCCACATGCCCCCAAGATTCGTGGTCAACCAGGGTGTCGGCTGATGTTCAAGATTGGCGAAAACCCGGCTCCGGTTGGTTTCTCCGCTGCCATTGAAGAACGTATCGGATTCATAACGGTCTTCCCTGTAGCTGGCACCAAACACCAGTTGTGTGGTGGAAGAGAAGACGTTGGTCTGCTGGAACTCGATATGCGTGCGTGTCTCTTCAAGATCCTCATTAACATCGGTTTCAAAGGCGGGGATGGTGACCCCATCCGGCACGGCACCATCATCCAGAACCGCTTCCGGATCCGGGAAGGAAGCACGCCAGCCCTGGCGACGGTCCCGGGTCTGGTGATAGAGCTGCAGCTCGAAGAAACGATCTGCAGAGGGTTCATGGTGCCAGGTGATGGAACCGTGCCAATCCTCCCCGGTGATATCCGGGTTTGTGATGGGGTTGAAGCCATCGTATTCCGATGGATCAACCTTCTCGTTCAGCTCATGGTAACCCGTCTCCACCGCCAGCCTGTCGGTGGCGCCCAGTGCCAGCTCCCCGGAGTAGTTGATGGAGAGGGTGTCATACCCGTCCCGACTGTTCCGGGTGCGGTCTGTACGACTGCCTGATGCGTCCCGCCTGTAGCGGAAATCGAAACCGTCACTACGGCGCTGGTTGACCGAAAGCCGCCAGTCCAGTGGGCCGGTCTTTGAGCCCACTGAGCCGTAATAGTGACCGAAACCATCGTCACCGCGCAGGCCTTGCGTTCCCCGCAGTTCGACACCGTGGGTATCACTGGGGGAGCGGGTTATGATGTTGATCACGGCAAGGAAGGAATTCGCCCCATAGGCGGCGGCGTTCGGTCCACGGGTCACTTCAATGCGGTCGATCGCATCAATGGGCACAGGAAGATTGGTCCAGTCCATGTCCGCCAGGCTGGCGTTATAGTAGGAACGCCCGTCGACCAGCACCTGGAGGCGGCGCTGCTCAACCGCTACGGTCCCGTGATAGGAGACAACCGGATCATTGCTGCCGACATAACCGACCGTCATCCCTGGAACAAGGCGGAAAGCGTCCCAGAGGTTGAGTACACCGAGATCTCGCAGCAGCTCGCCTTCCAGAATGGTGACGGTACCGGGCGTTTGCGCCTTTGACTGCCTGAGACGACTCGTGGTGAGAACCTGGGGAAGGGCGTCTGTCTGCGGGGCGTCCTGGACACCGGCGCCGCTCCAGTCCTGTGCCGCTACCACACCTGGCACAGCCCCCCATACCAGCAGAAGGGCGAGAAGAGCAGGGGCGCATCCAGGCATGCGCAACAGGGCATGTCGCATGGCAATGTCCTCTGTGGTCAGAACATACGGGCCAGTATCGATTCCGGCAGCCGGCGCAGGAGAAATGCTATGGGGGTCCAGGGCCAGGGCGGCACGCACGCCACTGGTCGGCCCTTCTCGATAGCCGCCACCATGGCCCGGCACCCTGTCTCAAGATCCACCCGGAAAGGTGCGTTTTTCACGTCTTCGTTGATGGCCGTGAGAATATAACCGGGGAGCAGGGTGGTTACACGGATGGGCGAGGTCTTTTTGCGCAGTTCAACCCGGAGCCCTTCAGCTAGGGAGGCCACTCCCGCCTTGGTGGCCCCATAGACCGTCATGGTGCCCGGCATTCCACGGACTGCCGAGATCGAGGAAACGGCCACCAGATGGCCGTGATTCTGGCGGCGGAAAATCGCCATTGCCGCCTCAAACTGGGCCAGAGCGGCCACGAAGTCGGTCTCGGCGGTTTCCCGGTTGGCATCGAAGCGGCCGGTGCCCAGAGGCTGCCCCTTGCCGATACCGGCGTTGACCAGCACCCGGTCAATACGCCCGAACTGCTCGCAGAATGCATCAAATACCTGGAAAACGGCGTCATGGTCATTCACATCCAGAGTGGCCACCCGGACGTCCACACCCGGATGATCCCGCTGGATGTCAGCCTGGAGCTGCTCCAGACGGTCCATCCGGCGAGCACAGAGGGCGAGACTGCAGCCACGGGCGGCAAACTCGCGGGCCATGCCTTCTCCGAGCCCGGAACTGGCTCCGGTAATGAGTACCACAGATGTCATGAGGATGCCTCCTCTGCAAGTGGATCCTGGAGCTGGCGGACGTCCAGGCCGGATGACCTGAGAAGCGCATTGGCGTAGACCCCGAGAAACCAGGGGTGCTGTTCCGGCGACATGCCGCGCAGTCGCCCGTCCAGCCATTCATGGGCCTGGCGAAGGGCCTCCCGCTCGGGCATTTCCACGCTGTCGGGCAGGGCGGATACCTGATTGCGGGTGGCCAGCTTTTCCGCAGCGGCGTAATTGACCGGGAAGAATCGGGACAGCCCCAGAATCTGGTCATCCACCGCGGCCGCGACCTTCTGTGCGCTTTCGAGCCCTTCGCCGAGTGGCGAACCGAAAGCCACATGGACGCGCCCCTTGTGACCGGTAATGCCGCGCACGATGCTTTCCATGTCCTCTCCCGGACGTTTGCTGTAGCTGCCGCTGCGGTAGTGGGATTCAAGCTCCCGTGCCTTGTCACCATCACATGGATCAAACTCATAGGATATGGCAACGGGCACAATATTGAGATCCCGTACGGCTTCCGAGAGACTGACGCCATCACGCTTGTGGCTCATGTGGAGCATCTTGATGATCGCCGGATCCGTAACGTCAATACTGTCCTTGGCGCGGCCCTCGCGTTGGGCCATCCATACGGAGTGCCCATCACCGAGCGATTCCCGGATGTAGCCGGACAGGGTCAGGAAAGCATTGCGCATCTCGCGGGGATTGGAGAGGTTACGCCGGACGATGAAGCTTTTGTTGAGCCGCATCATGTCCGCCACCATGGGGTCATCAACCAGGTTGTCGCCAATGGCGATACGGGTTGTGGCATGGCCGCTCTTATAGAGCACGAAATTGACCAGCGCCGGATCCAGGACAATGTCCCGGTGGCTGGACAGAAACAGACAGGGCTTGTCCGAACGCAGGTTATCCAGGCCGGACCAGCTGATGGCATCCGTGGTATTGCGCAGCCCGCGCTCGATCAGCGGCGCCACGCGGTGCTGGAGTTCGTCGACGGAATCAATGCTGCCGAGCAGGCGCTGAAGCTGCCAGCGGACCCAGAATCGAACCACACCGGGCATAAAGCGGTGCAGCCATTCCGCGCGGAAGCGCCCGATCAGGTCCTGGAATTCAGGCTGCCTGATCAGGCGCTCGATAACAGGCTGAACCTCGTCATCCGAAAAGGGCCGGATATCGTCTGAATGGGACATTGCCGCTCCGTTTGGCCAAATTCAGACGGGCAGGATAGCCATCTTTCAGGCCGACGTCATGTCTCCAGCGGCAGGAGCTCCCGGACGTCCCAGCCCAGCGCCTCCGCAAGCCTGTAGACTTTCTCCAGGGTGATGTTCACCTGTCCACGCTCAATCCTCCCCATGTAGCTGCGGTCGATCCCGGCACGCAGCGCCAGCTGATCCTGGGAAATGGCGCGGGCTCTGCGGACCTCGCGGACATTGCTTCCGAACTTCTTTGCGTTGTATTTCATGACTCGCCTCTCATGCGGCTGAGACTATCCCGATTCTGACTTTTTGGCGCTACAGTCTATAATCCTCTGACTGTCCAGCAATTTTTCCGCATTTTATATCTAGTTGTTTTGCTTCCCTAATTGATTGCATAGTTCCATAAATAGTTCCCTCAGGAAAGTACCAAGCGTTTCCGGGGAAATCCCTTGCCTGGCGCCTAATTGTGCAGTCGCTATGTCTCACCCACCTTTATTGCGCATAATGTATATTATGTTAAATGAGGTCTGGGAAGCCGGATTGCAAGATTTCTCTTCATGTACATTACGATTTCCAGCATTCCCCACCGCGCTCTGCTATAACAGACAATGCTGCGATGCATGGAACGCTGTCCCACGCAGCCCCTTTACCCATTGGTTTCACCAGTCGATCACCACGAGGTTGATCAGGGATGCGGCGACTCATTCTTACTCTCGCTTCGGCAGCGGCACTGACCGGCGCACCGGTTACCCAGGCGGTACTCGAAGTGCCCGAGCCTTCCGGTGAACCGGCCGTTCCGGTTGTACGCTCAACGGATGACAATGCGTCACTGGAACAACAGCGCGAACGCTTCCTCAAGGCGGAAAAAGCCCTTGCCAAGCTGGATCTGGAAGCTTACGAGTCGCTGAGCAAGGGGCTGGAAGACTATCCGCTCCAACCGTATCTGGAACTGAAACACCTCAGTAAGCGCCTTTTCGTTGCTACGCCGACGGAGATCGACGCCATGATGGCGGAGTACGGCGACATTCCCCTGGCCCACACACTTCGCCGGCAGTGGCTGATCCATCTGGGGCGCAGCGGCCAGTGGTCAACGCTACGGCAGGTCCATGACGGCACCAGTGGCGGCGACCGGCTGCGCTGCCTATCCCTGCGCGCGCACCTCAAGGACGGCCGGCACAGCCTGGTCATGGACCAGGTACCGGAACTCTGGAAAAGCGGTTATTCACTGCCCAGGGCGTGCAACCCGCTGCTGGATTACTGGCGGGAGCACGGTGGGCTTACACAGGAACTTGCCTGGACGCGGTTCCACCTTGCGGTGACCAACGGCGAACCCGGGCTTGCCCGCTACCTGCGCCGTTACCTGGATCAGGACGACCGCCCACTCTCCCGGCTGCTGCTGGACGTTCACAGCAACCCGGAGCGGCTGCGGAAAGCACGCGATTTTGATCGTAACGACAAGCGCGTCGGCCAGATCGTTGCCTATGGCATGCGGCGGCTGGTGAACCAGGATCCAGAGCGCGCCGCGGAGATATGGCCCTTCTACCGCGGGCGTTTTCCATATGAGCCGGGTGAAGTGGCGGCCATCGAGAAACGCCTTGCACTGCTGCTGGCAACCCGGTTCCACCCGGAAGCGGCCACCTGGCTCGCGCAGGCACTGTCCCACGGTGAGGATGAGGCCCTGCGCGAGTGGCAGGTGCGGGTCGCGCTCCGGGACCGGAACTGGCCCAAGGTGCTTGAGCGTATCGGTGCCATGGGCCGGGAGCTCCGGGAAAAGCCCAGATGGCAGTACTGGCAGGCTCGCGCACTAGACCAGATGGACAGACCGGCAGAAGCACAGGCCCTCTATGAGACGCTTTCCGATCGTCGCACCTTCTATGGCTTCATGGCAGCGGATGAGCTCGGCAAGCCCTATTCCCTGAACCACCAGGGCGTCACCATGAACAGCGAGGCCATCGAACGGGTCCAGGCCACCCCCGGCGTCCGCCGGGCGCTGGAACTGTACCGGCTGGACCGGCTTGATGCCGCCCGAGCGGAATGGCGACAGGCCATGGAGAAACTGGAGAAACGGGATGTGCTTGTGGCCTCACGCATCGCTCAGGGCTGGGGCTGGCATGAACAGGGCGTTCACGGGGCGATCGCGACCAGCGCCTGGGACCACCTGGGCATGCGGTTCCCCCTGGCCCATCGACAGAGCTTCCACGGCGCGGCGCGGGATTACAACCTGGACGTCAACTGGGTCTATGCACTGGCCCGCCAGGAGAGCGCGTTCCAGCCGGATGCCCAGTCCCACCGTGGCGCCTTCGGGCTGCTGCAGCTGCTGCCGGCAACCGCCCGTGAGACAGCGCAGCAAGCCGGCCTCAGCTTCAACGGCATTACCACCCTGCTCGACCCGGAGGCCAACATCCGGCTTGGCAGCGCCCACCTGAGCAGCCTTCTGGAGCGTTTCGACAATAACCGGATTCTTGCCACGGCTGCCTACAACGCCGGCGAGTACCGGGTGAGCCAGTGGATTGACGAGGACAGCCGCGACCTGGCGTCCGACATCTGGGTCGAAACCATGCCCTACCATGAGACACGCCAGTACGTGCGCAACGTCATGGCGTATACGGTCATCTACGGGTACCGGCGCGGTGAGCCGCCGGGCCACCTGCTCACCGAGCGTGAGCTGGCGTGCATGTGCCTCGACGACGTGCAGTAGCAGGCGTCAGACCGGGCGGACCTGATAGTTCGCCTCGGCCCGTGCGACGACTTCCCCGCTGGTGTCCTTCAGGTCGAGCTCGATGATGAGTTCGGCTTTACCGTTATCCGCTGCATCCTGCTCAATCCGGGCCTTGCGTTCGGCATCCAGTGTCAGTTCCACCTCCAGGTCCGTGCGGGCCGGCTGGTCGTAGAAGATATGCAGATCCTTAAGGACGGGAATCAACCGTCCCTCGAACTCCACCAGGGCCATGGCCCCAAACGGAATCTCCGCAAGCAGGAACTGGGCGCCGGCATAGACCGTGCCCAGGTGGTTCCGGTTGCCCTTGCGGGTCAACCGCGCGCGCAGATAGCCATCACGCAGCTCCACGACGCTGAACCCATTGCGGCGGGTGAACGGCACACTGGCCGCAATGAGGCGGTTGAGCAGGCCGTAGCCCAGTTTCTTCTCGAACCGGGCCAGCCCGGGGATGGGCCGCCCGGCTTCCTCGAGCTGCCCGAAGTAGCCCCGAACCCGGGGCGCAACCGTATTGAACACCTTCATGACGCGTCCTCTGTCAGACCCTGAAACGCGCTACCTTATCATGAAGTGTGCTTCCGACTTCACTGATTTCACTGCTCAAACGGTCGTTTTCCGAGGCCGCTTCGGCCGCATCCTGTCCCTGGTCGGCAATACGCGTGATGGAGCTGTTCAGCTCGTCCACGGCCGAGGTCTGCTCCTCTGAGGCGGTCGCGATCTGGCTGGTCCGGTCGCTGATATCGGAAATGGACTGGCTGATCCGCTCCAGGGCTTCCATGGCATCCCGCGCCTTCTCCATGCTCATGTTGCTCACCGCCTGCGACTCCTGCATGACGCTCACCGCCTTGTCAGCGCCCTCCTTGAGGCGGGTGATCATGTTGTTGACCTGCTCGGTGCTGTCCTGGGTGCGCTTGGCGAGCGCCCTGACCTCGTCCGCCACTACCGCGAAGCCGCGGCCCGCCTCGCCAGCGCGGGCCGCCTCGATCGCGGCGTTCAGGGCCAGGAGGTTGGTCTGCTCGGCAATGCCCTCAATCACCTCCAGAATCCCGGTGATCTCGCCCACGTCATTGCCCAGCTTATCGATCACCTGCGCCGCTTCGCCGATTTCGCGGCCCAGGCGTTCAACAGCCTCATTGGAGGACTGGACGGTCTGCAGGGACTCCTTGCTGTCACTGTCCGCATTGCCCGCCGAATCCGCCGTGCTCTGGGCGTTCTGGGCGATCTCGTTGACGGCTGCCGACATCTCGTTGATGGCCGTGGCCACCTGGTCAATCTCCTGCTGCTGCTGCGTCACGCTGTCCCGGCTGGTCGCACTGGCATTGCGCAGTGACGACACATGCTGCTGCAGTTCGCTGGCACTCTCCTGGGCTTCGGCAACGACGCCACGCACATTCTCAACAAAGCCATTGAATGCTTGCGCCAGCTGCCCGAACTCGTCACGGCTCTCAACCTCCAGGCGCTTGGTCAGATCGCCCTCACCCGAGGCAATCTCGTTCATGGCGCTGAGCAGGCGCCGGGCAGGCCTGAGCAGGACATTGAGACTGACGTAGATCAGACCCAGTGTGATTAACAGGGCCACAACCGTGCTCCCCAGGGCGTTCCAGCGCCCCTGGATCACCGGTGCCCAGGCCTGGCTCTCGTTCACCATCAGGCCGACGTACCAGTCCACGCCCTCGGCTTCCGAAATCGGATGGAAACTGGCCAGGTAGCTTTCACCACTGAATTTGACCTGGTGCCGCGAGCCATCCATGGGAACGCTCTGCCCCAATACGCTGGAAAGCGAGGCGTTGATATGGTCGGATTCCGGGTGATACAGCACCTTGCCCTCATCGCTTACCAGCATGGCGTAGCCATTACCCGCCATGGTGACGGGGGAAAGGACATCGTTGATGGCATTCATGCTGATGTCGGCCCCGGCCACGCCCTCGTAGTCACCGGCGTTTACCGGAGCGGTAGCGGTTATGATAAGCCCGCCGCCGGCGGCGTCCTCGTAGGGCTCAGTGAATCCGGCCCCCTCACTGCGGGCTTTTTCGAACCAGGGCCGCTGTGAGGGATCAAAACCGTCCGGCAGCGCGCTTTCTGCCTGCCGGTTCTCCATCAGCATGGTGCCGTCGGCGGCGCCCACATAGAAGTGTTTCAGACCGAGGCTCTCCGCTGCGGTCGATGACAGGTTGCGAATGCCCTCATCGCTGGTCACGGATTCGGCCGCCTCTGCAAAGCGCCGGGTCGCGTTCAGCCGTGTGTTGAGCCACTGGGCGATGGTCGCCGTACTCTGGTCGACAACCTGTTCCGTGAGCGCATTGAGGTTGCGCTCGGTATGGGCACTCAGGCGGGTGTTGTTGAGAAACGCGGTGGCCAGCATGGCAAGGACCAGCAGGGCACCGAATACGATCAACAGCTTCTGGCTGAAGGAAAGCGACTTCATGGGGGCGCTCCGCTTATCTGATGGGAATTAGTGGGCAGTATAGTCTTTAACGGCAACCATCGCCTGAGCTTGAACCTAGGTTATGATGGGCGGCGTGCATTGTACCGATTCACCGAGTAAGGAGAACCAGCTTGATGGCCCACGATGAACTCCACCTCCAGACGCGCAACCTGGAGCTGCGTGATTACCCGCAGCTGCGTGAGCTCATGGATATGGTCTATGAGGACATCGGCGGCGCCTGGCCACGGGATACCATCAAGCACATGATCGAAAAATTCCCGGATGGCCAGATCTGCATCGAGGACAACGGCAAGCTGGTGGCGGTCGCGCTCACGGCCCGAGTGGATTATCAGCGCTTTTCAAACCCGCATACCTATGACGACCTGGTCATGAAGAATGACCGGATCCTGTACAACCCCGAGGGCGACACCCTCTATGGCCTGGATGTGTTCATCCACCCGGACTACCGCGGCTATCGCCTTGGCCGGCGGCTCTATGACGCGCGCAAGGAACTCTGCCGCAGCCTCAACATGCGCGCCATTCTCGCGGGTGGACGCATCCCCGGCTACCGCCAGTACGCGGATGAGATGAACCCGGCGGAGTACATCAAACAGGTGCACCGCAAGGAGGTCTACGACCCGATCCTCTCGTTCCAGCTCTCAAACGATTTCCAGGTCAAGCGCCTCCTTCACAAGTACATTCCAGAAGACGAAAAATCAAAGGGGTACGCAACACTCCTCGAGTGGAACAACATCATGTTCGAGCCGCCCTCTTCGGTGCTCGAAAGCCGCAAGAGCCAGGTCCGGCTCGGTGCCGTGCAGTGGCAGATGCGGGAATTCAATTCGGTGGACGAGGTGCTGCGCCAGGTGGAGTACTTCGTGGATGCGCTCTCCGACTACAAGAGCGATTTCGCCGTCTTTCCGGAGTTCTTCAACGCCTCGCTCATGGGGCTGACGGACCAGACGGACCAGACCAAGGCCATCCGTTTCCTGGCCGCCTTTACGGAGAAGTTCCGGGACGAGATGTCGCAGATGGCAGTGAGCTACAACATCAACATTGTGGCCGGCTCCATGCCGCTGTTCGAGGACGACCGCATCTACAACGTCTCCTACCTCTGCCACCGGGACGGGCGTATCGACGAGCAACGCAAGATCCACATCACGCCCCACGAACGCCGGGACTGGGTTATTGAGGGCGGCAACGAGCTTGGTGTGTTCGACACCGACGCCGGGCGCGTGATGATCCAGATCTGCTACGACGTTGAATTCCCGGAACTGACGCGCATCGCCGCCACCCAGGAACAGGGCGTGGACATTGTCTTCGTACCCTTCTGGACAGACACCAAGAACAGCTACCTGCGCGTGCGCAACTGCGCCCAGGCACGCGCCGTGGAGAACGAGTGCTACGTGGTCATTACCGGCAGCGTGGGCAACCTACCCCGCGTGGAGAGCCTGGACGTGCAGTACGCCCAGTCCTCGGTGTTCTCGCCCAGTGACTTCGCTTTCCCCCACGATGCGGTGATGTCCGAGTCCACGCCGAATACCGAGATGATCATGTTTTCGGACCTGGATCTCGACAAGCTGAAAGTGATCCGGGCGGAGGGCTCCGTCACCAACCTCAAGGATCGGCGGCCGGACCTCTACGAACTCAAATGGCGGGGGTGACCCACGCTGGTGAAATGTTAGACTGATCGAGCTTTAAGGGCTCTGACTCACAGGCATATTCAGGGAGCAATACCGATGGGTAAGAAAAAGAAACTCGGCATCAGTTCGCTGGTGGAGCGCGTGGAGCAGCTGGTCAATGATGCGCTCAAGCGGATCGACACACTGCAGAACCAGGTGAACGACCTGCGTGAACAGCTTATGGAGCGGGCGGGCTTCAGTGACAAACCCTCCGATAACGAGAAGTCCGGTGCGTCAGGCGGCACGAAGCCGAATGCCGCAAGCAAGTCCACCTCCAGCACGAAACAGTCTGCAGGCAAAAGTACCTCCGGCAGCAGTGCTTCCAAGGCAGGCTCCGGTTCCGGCAAGGCCGCGAAATCCAGTACGGCAAGCAAGGATGATCTGACTCAGATCAAGGGCATCGGCCCGGCCACTGCGAAGAAGATGCAGGCCAAAGGGATCACGTCCATCAAACAGCTCGCCAATCCCTCCGCGGATGACAGCAAGAAGCTCGAAGAGTTCCGCAAGCTCAAGAGCTTCCCCAGCTGGCAGGCGGAAGCGAAAAAGCTTCTGTAAACAAGCCTCAACGCCTGCGATCGGGGCCATTACCGGCCCCGGTTCCCCCCTACCAGAGCAAGTGTTACTATCGGATACATCCATTAACGTGCGTTAACACGTAAAATCTTCGTATATCCCAAGCCAAGTGTGACGTAATTCCCTACGATAGAAAGGATCTTGTCTAGTGTGGAAGCTGAAGCATCCGCACAAGGAATAACAAAGGATGGCGCTGATGGCACTGGGAACCCTTCCAGCCTGGCTAACCCTGACCGCAACGGTAACCGCCGTGGTGGTCACGATGGTCCTGATCGCGGCCACGGCTGTGCTCAGCTTCCGGCTCGCACGTTCGCGCAGGGAGCAGAACGAACGTGAGACCACGCTGACCAAGTTCTCCAGTGCCGTCATGAACAGCGGCGCCATGATCCTCATCACGGATTCGCAGGGCCGTATCGAGTTCGTCAACGACCGGTTCTGCCAGCTGACCGCCTTCTCCAGGGATGATGTCCTCGGCCACTCCGTCGCCACCCTCAGTGCCACTGTGAACCTGTCCGGTACCGAAACCGGTGTTCTGACCAACTTTCTCGACTGCCTCCAGCCCCACTGGAAGGGTGAACTGCTGTGCCGCACCAATGGCAGCACACCGTTGTGGACGGCCGTCACCACCTCCTCGGTACTCGATGATGACGGCCAGCCCGTCAACTACATCGTCTCCGCAGTGGACATCACCGAGCTCAAGCTGGCCCATGAACGCATGGAGCAGCTGGCACTCTTCGACAGCCTGACCAACCTGGCGAACCGGCGCCTGTTCCAGGACCGCCTGGAGCAGGCACTGCAGAGCGTTGCCCGCCGCCAGACCCAGATCGCCCTGCTCTTTCTCGACCTCGACCAGTTCAAGCAGGTCAACGACAGCCTGGGCCACGACGCCGGGGACATGCTGCTTCTCACCGTGGCGGACCGGCTGAAGTCCTGTGTGCGCACCCAGGATACCGTGGCACGACTGGGCGGCGATGAGTTCACCATACTCCTGCACGATGTCTCGGATACCAAGGATCTGACCATGATCGCCGAGAACATGCTGGCCAGCCTGAAGGCGCCGATTCGGCTTAAGGGGCAGGAAGTACTGATCTCAACCAGCATCGGGATCACCACGGCCCCAGCCGACGGTGAAACCCCCGACACGCTGATGAAGAACGCGGATCTTGCCCTGTATCGCGCCAAAGACAAGGGCCGCGACCAGTACGACTTCTATACCGAGAGCCTGAATAACCGTGCCGAGCAGCTGATGACGCTGGAGCGGGAGCTGCGCCATGGCCTGCGGCGCGAGGAATTCTTCCTGCTTTTCCAGCCCCAGGTTGATCTCAACACCGGCGATATCACCGCCATGGAGGCCCTGATCCGCTGGCAGCACCCGGAGCGGGGCGAGATACTGCCCGATGAATTCATCCCGGTGGCCGAGGATACCGGGCTGATCATGCCCCTGGGCAACTGGGTGCTGCAGCAGGCCTGCATGCAGATCAAGCTGCTGCACCAGCTGCTTGGGCGTGGCGTGCGCGTTGCCGTCAATATTTCCGCCCGCCAGTTCCGGGATCCGGGGCTGGAGAACGTAATCGACTTTGCACTGCGCACGTCCGGCCTGGAACCGCGCTTTCTGGAGATCGACATTCACGAGGGCATGCTCTCGGATGAGCCAGAGGTAGCACGGGACCAGCTTGCGCGCATCCGCAGGACCGGCGTCACCATCACCATTGATGACTTCGGAACCGGCTTCAGCAGCCTCCGGCAGCTCCGCTCGCTGCCCATCGACATGCTCAAGATCGGACAGACCTTTGTGAAGGAGATCCCGGAAGACGGCCCCAACACGGACATCGCCACCACCATCATCGGCATTGCCCAGCAGATGGAGAAGCAGGTGGTGGCGGAAGGCGTGGAAACGGAACAGCAGGAGTACTTCCTGCGCATGCACGGGTGCTCACTGGTACAGGGCTACCGCTACGCCTCACCCATGAGTTTCGATGAGCTCTACCGCTACTTCAGCGACGACAGCGAGCGGGAACTCAAGGCCTGAGCCCTGGGCTCCGCGGTTACTGTACTTTCTCCGCCAGCCCCTGATGGCGGTTGAGGATGCCCTCGATACGCTGCAGTGATTCACGCACGCCCTCGGAAGGGTCTTTCTCAAACTCCAGCCCGAAGAAGTAGCCGTGTTCATCCGTCTGGGAGTGACGAACACTGGCTGCCACCTGATCCACCGTGATCTCCCCCACTTCCGTGTTCAGGCGCAGGCTGACCTGTACCTTACTGTCTGGTTTCAGCAGGTCGTCCGCCGCAATGATCCCGATGCCCAGCCGGTTGTAATCCACAACCTCCACATCAACCCATGCGGATCCAATCAACCCCTTGCGGACCTTGATCCTGGCATCCATGGATACCCATGGCAGGCGCTGTTCACGGCGGCGCTCGTTCATCCTGGCAGTCTCCTTTCAGTACCTTTCTGTATTGTGGTCAAGGCTTCTCAGGGGGTAAAGTCCGCACTCCATTCGCTCTGTGAAGTGGCCGCTGTTTTGCCCGTCTCGAATACTGCTAAATCCGACCTGCTCTTTGTCGCAGCCGCGCTCCTGGCTGCCATCAGCTGGATGTTCTCCCGCGAGGCCGTTCTGGCAATGCCACCGCTGCTGTTCCTGTCGCTGCGTTTCCTGCTTGCCGGCGGTGTTCTGGCCGTCTTCGGCTGGCGGCAGCTGGCAGGCCTGAGCCGTGAGCAGCTCCTGCGGGCCGCGCGCGTGGGCGTTGTTTTCGGTGCCGGCATGAGCAGCTGGGTTACCGGGCTTCACCTGAGCAGCCATATTGGCGAAGGCGCCTTCATCATCAGCCTGAACGTGGTATTCGTGCCCATTATCGCAAGGCTGGTGTTTTCCGAGGAGCAGCCGGTAACAACCTGGGTGGCTCTGCCTGTCGCCATGGCGGGGCTGGCATTGCTCTCGCTGAATGGCGGTTTCAACCCGGAAGCCGGCCAGCTCTTCTTCCTGCTCGCCGCCGTGATCCTAGCCTTCTACTTCACGCTCAATTCCAGGGCCGCCAACAGCAACCCGGCAGGCCGACAGTCTCGCCGTGCCGCCCTCCCCGTCTTTCCCCTGACCACAATCGGTTTGACCATGGTGGGACTCGTCACCCTGGTGCTCTCATTCCTGCTGGAGCCCTGGGAGCCCACGTTCAGTGACTTCGGCGGCAACCTGGTCCTCTGGATTGTGCTCAGCGCCATTGTGGGGACAGCAGCCCGGTTCTTCGTGCAGACCTGGGCCCAGAGCCTGGCCGCACACAGTCATGGTGTGGTGATCCTCTCCATGGAACCGGTCTGGGTGGCCCTCTTTGCGGCGGGATGGTTTGGCGAGACCATGGTGCTGCAGCAGTTCGCCGGCTGCGCACTTATTCTCACGGCGCTGCTGGTCAACCGCTGGCACACGGTGCGGGCACTGGTGCGGGATCTCCGAGGCGCCTAACCATCGCCCCAGAGCTCCTCGAGCCGGGAATCCCGCCCGCAGCTTGTGCGGTAATACCAGTAACGGATCGGGTTCTTGTCGTAATAGTTCTGGTGGTAGTCCTCGGCCGGGTAGAACGCCTCCAGTTGCCTCACGGGCGTCACGATCTCCTGATCAAACCGCCCGGACTCAACCAGTTCCTGCTTTGACGCCTGTGCAGCCTCCTGCTGCGCCTCCGACTGCGTGAAAATGGCGGTTGTGTACTGGTAACCCCGGTCACAGAACTGCCCGCCGTCATCCAGGGGGTCGATATTGCGCCAGAACACCTCGAGCAGCTTCCCGTAAGAGACCTCATCCGGGTTATATCGAACCCGAACGACTTCCAGGTGTTCAGTCCGCCCGGAGCTGACCTGCTGGTAGCTGGGGTTCTCAAGATCACCGCCCGCGTAGCCACTGGTCGTCTCCGTCACCCCCTCAAGCTTGTCGTAAGGCGGCTCCATGCACCAGAAGCAACCGCCGGCGAATACCGCGGTCTGGGTATTCTCCTGGGCATGGCCAGTCAATGCGGTCATCAATAGCAGCACCGGAATCAGAACGCGCATGCTTACCCCCTCAACGCCGGAAGTGTTTCACCTTCCGGTACAAATGTCAGCGCCAGGCCATTGTTGCACCAGCGTTTTCCCGTCGGCTCAGGTCCATCATCGAAGATATGGCCCTGGTGCCCGCCGCAACGGATGCAGTGATATTCGGTCCGTGGCCAGAAAGCCTTGTAATCCGTCTTCGTGCCCATGTGCTTCTCATGAGCCGCCCAGAAACTCGGCCAGCCGGTGCCGGATTCGTACTTGGTCTCGGAGCTGAACAGCGGCAGGTAGCAGGCCGCGCAGACGAAGGTGCCGTTGCGGTTCTCCCCGTTCAGTGGGCTTGAGCCAGCCGGCTCCGTTGCCTCCCTGAAAAGGATCTGCCAGGCGTCGCTCGATACCTTGCCACGCCACCATTCTCCCTTGTGCTCCAGAGGCTGAAGTGCGGAATCCGGAACGGAAACATCGTGGTAGTACCTGATGTCACGGGCAACGGCGAAGCCGACCGGAACCATCAGGAGGAATCCCCCCGCCATCATGGAGGATACAAAATCTCTGCGTTTCATCACGCCCTCCGGGCTGAATGGGTATTAATCTTTTTTACGATGAACCGACACGCCCGGATTGTAGTTGTCACACCTGAAACGGCTTTGAGTTCCGTTCACTTGGGGATTCTGATCAGCCGCCTTTCGAGCTGTTAAACGCGTCTACGGCCTCCTGCAGGCGGGGTCGAACGGTAGCAGCAAGCTCGCGAACCATCGCCTGGCCATCACAGTCCCCACAATGCAGCGCAACAACCATCAGGGAGCCATCCGAGCGGGCGTTGAAAACGCCGAGCAACTGGGCCAGCTTGGCCCGCACTTCATCCGTCTCCCAGAAGCTCTCAACGTAGTAACTGTAGGCCAGGTAAAGATGCTTGTCTGAAGCCCTCTGGCGCAGGGTCAGTCCCTGCCAGCTGATGCCATCCCCCGTATTCACATTGAAGGTCATCTCCGGAAGCCAGGCGCTGCGGTCATAGAGGCGGTTGCCGTACATGACCGCCTCGTGCCCGCCGCGCTGGGGGTTGTAGGTATAGAGTCCTACAAAGCTGGTCTGGCGGGGACTGCCCGGCGCCAGGCCTTCATCCTTCAGGAAATAGGTCTTCTGGAGAGAGCGGTCGGTGCCCTTGAACCGGGGCTGCCAGTCTTCGAGCTCGCGCTGGAACAGCGGAGCCCACGTTTCTGACGTCATCGGGTCAAACGCATAGGTCTGCATCCGCGTCTCGACCTGCGCATGCCCGCCTGAGAACGCCAACACCATGGCAATAGGCAGCAGCGCTGTAATCGCAGTCGCCCAGCGGTCGTTGCCTTTGGGCTCCGGCCTGCTGGCCGGTTCGGCAGGCTCTTGTTCTGCCGCCCTGCCCTCAATCGCCCGGGCAATGAAGAACAGCGGTACCAGGGTTCCCGCGAAGACCCACCAACCAAAGGCATCATGATCCTCGATCAGGCTGGTCTCCATGTCCGTCAGGTAGCCCGCCAGGATGATGATGAAGACGCGGATCCAGTTCGCCATCAACGAAAAGGCAACGCCAACAACCAGGAGCAGAATGCGGCTGGACCAGCGCTGGAGGTTCAGGTGGCCGTAAAGCGAGCTCAGTGTCATCCCCACCAGCAGATACCGCAGCCCGGAGCAGCCATTGGCAATCTCGAAGGCACCAATACCGATGAGATAGACGAAAACGCCTTCCACCTCGAAATCGACCCCGTAGGCGCCCAGAAGAAGCTGGTTCACGGAGGTTGTCATGAGCTGCAGCGGCCAGCTGATGAAATCCCAGACCGGCATCGCGAAGAACAGGACGCCGACAGGGATCAAAAAAGGCACGAGCTGGCGCCACCCCCAGAGAACCGCCAGACCTACGAGAATCAATGGAACCAGCGCAAGCTGACGCAGTGCCTGAACCCCGAGCAGATCCCCAATTGCGTACCCTGCCAGCCCCAAAACAAAAGGAACCAGCCAGAGTGGGTAAAAGCCGACTACAGGGCGCTCCCGGTGCCACGCCTGCCACGTAAGGAACAGAGAAACCACCAGAAGAAGGAACCCATGGGAATAGGATTCATCAAGCTTCATCCAGCGATCCAGGGTCAGCCACCAGGTGCCGGCCGTGCTGCCAAGCAATGCCAGAAGCATCAGCGCCGGGGCCAAGCGGTTCAAGCGGCCGGTGCTACTTGGGGTACCTTCCATGTGCGTCATTCCATGCGGGTAATGGTTAACCGGATTCTGCGCTCAGTGGCCTCTCACGACAATAGACAGAAGCTGTTTCCATGCTCGGGGCCACAGAGGGCGATACATTAATGCTCGTAACGCACAGCCCAGGGCATCTCCAGTACTTCCATTCACCACAATGGAAACCGAGCGCCCCCGGTAAAAGCCTGCCAGACAGCGGCGCGCAAAGCGTGAGGGGACCACCCCGGGGAGGTTTTCCAGGGCATATTCCAGAGCCTCTCCCCGAGCTTCAGAAACAGGGTCAAGACAGGCCGGATATTGACCTTCGATGGGCCGGATATTGACCAGAGATGTCCCGCCACACGGCTCAAGGGCTGTTTTGCACGTCAGCCAGATCAATAACGCATGGTCGTTAGCAAGCCAGAATCGCATCCCGGTTTTTTCCAGAGGCTTTAAAACCTTACGGCGGATCAGTAACGCTGAAAGCACAAGCTGTGGCTTCTCGAACAGATCCTGGACCATGGTTTGGTGTCGGGGATCCCCGGGAAGCGTCCAACATACCTCGTCCCCGCTTCCAAGTATATCCGATGGCGCACAGGTTATTCCCGTCTTTTCAGGGCTCTGGTCGAGCTTCTTGCAAAGTTGGGTCAGAAAACCAGGAGACCAGAGACTGTTGGGGTCCGGAAATGCCAGGTACTGCCCCCTGGCCTTACTGAGCGCCTGGCGCCGCCCAATGGCCTTATCCGTCTCCTCAATGGACTGTACCCGGACACGGAAATCGCCAGCAGCGCGCGCCTCAAGCACCTCAAGGGTAGCGTCCTGGGATCCGCAGTCCACCGCTATCAGTTCCCAACGGTCTTCCTGTTGGGCCTGAATGGCATCCAGTACATCGCCCAGCCATTCAGCCCTGTTCGCCGTGACCAGGATAAGGCTGACAAGAGGTTTTTCACCACCCTGGCGATCACCGCTCATCGGTCAACTCCACTAGGCATTCTACTGCCCTGACTATTTCATGAACCACACTATCCCGCAATGAGCTTGCCGGCCCCCTCGCAGGAAGAGGTTTCGCGGCGCACTGCAGGGCCAGCCGGGGCGCTGGTTACCTTTGAGGGGCCGTGTTAGGATCCCAGCTTCGAATGAGCTGGGACGAAGGCCGATCACAGGCATCGTTGGAAATCATTAACTCCTTCAGATCAAAGCGACAACATGAGTTCAAGCGCCCAACCGACATTCCTGTGCATCGGCATACAGAAGGCCGGAACATCGTGGCTCTACCGCATGGTAGAACAGCACCCTGAAGTCTGCTGCGCGGACCCCAAAGAGCCGCATTTTTTCAATCGCCACTACCACAAAGGCCTTGACTGGTACCTGGCCCATTTCCAATGCGAGGAACAAACCAGGGCGGTCGGCGAGTTCACACCGGACTATCTATGGGTACGGGACGCGCACAGCGAGGCACGCGGATTCGAGGCAACGCCGGACGTCCCGGCCCGAGTGGCCGAGCATTTTCCGGACGTCCAGCTCATCGTCATCCTGCGGGATCCGGTGAGCCGTGCTGTCTCCTCGTACTTCCACCACATCGGTGCCAACCGCGTTAGCCCTAACCGACGCATCAGCGAGGTGGGCGACCAGTGGGGCATCCGCTCCATGGGCCACTACGCTGAACACCTGGAACGCTGGTTCAGGTATTTCCCGAGGGAGCGTTTCCAGATCCTGA
>NZ_CAJXMA010000023.1:0-36988 GCF_913056445.1 uncultured Halovibrio sp. | reverse complement strand
CCGCCACTGCGCGGAAACAGCCTGAAGCACGTCATCCGCTCTCCCGGGCGGACAGGGCAGGCTGAACCACTGGCGGGTGACGGCATGGCGATCCTTGCGCCCCGCATAACCCACCGCTGCTGCAGGACAGCCACAGAGGCGCGCCAGCCCACGGGCAACCCAATCGGTGTTGTCACCGCTTTTCTCAAGCTGGATAAGAAGGTGTTCGCCCTCACCGTCGGGAGACCACCCCAGGTTCTCAGTAACCCCGAAATCCCCCGGGTCCACACGGATGCGGCCGGTTCCGACAGGTTCTCCCCCGGCCCGCGGCCAGTCCAGGCGCCAGCCCGTCACGAGCCCCCGCCGCTGCGACGGCTTTCGACCAGACAGACCGCCTGGGCCGCAATGCCCTCGGCGCGCCCGACGAACCCCAGCCGTTCGGTCGTGGTGGCTTTCACGCTGATCCGTTCCGGGTTCACCGCCAGGTCTTCCGCGATGTTGTGGCGCATGGCATCCACATGGGGACCCATCTTCGGCGCCTGTGCCATGACTGTGGCATCAATATTGACCAGCTGGTAGCCCTGCATCCGCACCTGACGATAGACCTCGCGCAGCAGCGCACGGCTGTCCGCATCCCGCCAGCGCTGTTCGGTATCGGGAAACCAGTGGCCGATATCGCCCAGGGCGATGGCCCCCAGCAGGGCATCGCTGACGGTGTGCAGCAGCACGTCTCCATCCGAATGCGCTCGCAGTCCCTGATCATGAGGGATGACCACGCCACCGATGCGGATATGATCGCCCTCCTCAAAGGCGTGGACGTCGAACCCCTGCCCGACTCGTATCATGTTACGGCCCCTCCGGCCTGTTGCTGTTGTTCGATCAGCCATGCCGCCATGGCCAGGTCCCCCGGATGGGTCACCTTGATATTGTCCGCCCGGCCCGGTACCACGAGCGGCTTCAGGCCCAGATGTTCCACCGCCGAGGCCTCATCCGTTACCGGCGCCCCGGCTGCCGCGGCCCTGAGCAGCGCCCGTTCCAGCACCCCGGCGGGAAACAGCTGGGGGGTCTGGGCCCGCCAGAGATGGCTCCGGTCCCGGGTTGCCAGCACATGGCGGGCCCCATCCACTTCCTTGATCGTATCCGTGACTGCCTGGGCCAGAAGGCCTCCGGCCTCACTGCAGCCAGCCCCTTCCATGAGGGCGTGGATATCCCCTCCTGTGATACAGGGGCGGGCGGCATCGTGCACCAGTACGGGGTGCTCCTCAGGAAGTGCCAGCGCCTGCAGAGCGTTCAGCACGGACTCGGCACGGGTGGCGCCGCCAATACAGGTACGGACGGAGTCTGCCGCCGCGCTGCGGGTAGACGCCCACCAGCCATCCCCGGCCCCCAGAGCCACCATGAGGGCTGCGCCAGGCACTGCCCGGGCCAGCCGCTCGAGGGTGACGTCGATCAGGAAGGCGTTACCGAGATACTGGTACTGCTTGGGGCGCTCGCCCCCGACACGGGCACCGACGCCCGCGGCGGGTATAACAATGGCTGGGGGGAGGCCGTCTGAGGCGGCATTGGGCGGCATGGATACGGTTCAGGGCTCCACAACCAGGAAAAAGGTCTCATCCTCGCCGATCATGCCGAGGTCGCGACGGGCGCGCTCCTCGATCGCACGGGTGCCGTCGCCGAGGTTGTTCACCTCGGCGAACAGCTCCTCGTTACGGTGACGGAGCCCGGCATTGATGGTCTTCTGCTCATCGATCTGCTCCTGCAGGGCCCAGGCGTGGGGCAGGCTGTTCTCACCCGCCCAGAGCCGGACCTGCAGCAGCAGGGTCAGCACGGCCATAATGCCCCACAACCATTTCATGCACGACGCTCCCTGACGCGTCAGGGGTGCCTCAGCCCCCCTGCCCCTTGATTTCGGTCAGACCGCGATACTCGGCCCGATCCCCGAGCTGCTCTTCAATCCGCAGCAGCTGATTGTATTTCGCCACCCGATCGGAACGACAGAGGGACCCGGTCTTGATCTGCCCGGCGCTGGTGGCCACGGCCAGATCCGCGATCGTGGTGTCCTCGGTCTCGCCCGAACGATGCGAGATAACCGCAGTATAGCCCGCATCCTGCGCCATGCGAATGGCATCCAGGGTTTCACTGAGACTGCCGATCTGGTTGAACTTCACAAGAATGGAATTCGCGACGCCCTTGTCGATGCCTTCCTTGAGGATCCGGGTATTGGTCACGAACAGGTCGTCCCCGACCAGCTGGACCTTGCTGCCCAGGCGCTCGGTCAGGGTTTTCCACCCGTCCCAGTCGCCTTCGTCCATGCCATCCTCGATGGAGACGATCGGAAAGCGGTCGCACAGGCCGGCAAGATAGTCACTGAACTCGGCGGCGTTGTACTGCTTGCCCTCGCCTTTCAGGTCGTAAACGCCGTCACTGTAGAACTCGGAGGAGGCGCAGTCGAGCGCCAGGGTGACGTCCTTGCCGAGGGTATAGCCCGCCCCTTCCACGGCTTCGCGGATGGCCTCGAGCGCAGCTTCGTTGGACGGGAGGTCCGGCGCGAAACCGCCTTCGTCGCCCACACCGGTGTTCAGGCCCTTGCTGTTGAGGACCTTCTTGAGGCTGTGGAACACCTCGGCGCCGCAGCGCAGGGCTTCGCGGAAGGTCGGCGCGGACACCGGCTGGATCATGAATTCCTGGATGTCGACGTTGTTGTCCGCGTGCTCGCCGCCGTTGAGGATGTTCATCATGGGCACGGGCATGGAGAACTGGCCGGCGGCGCCGTTGATTTCGGCCATGTGTTCGTACAGGGGGTTGCCCAGGGCGGTGGCGGCGGCCTTGGCGCTGGCCAGGGAGACGGCCAGGATGGCGTTGGCGCCGAGGTTCTGTTTGTTGTCGGTGCCGTCGAGCTCGAGCATGGCATTGTCGATGGCGCGCTGGTCGGCGGCATCCATACCCTTGAGGGCGCCGCGGATGCGGTCGTTCACGGCGGCGACGGCTTTCTGTACGCCTTTGCCGAGGTAGCGGTTCTTGTCCTTGTCGCGCAGTTCGAGCGCTTCCCGGGAGCCAGTGGAGGCGCCGGAGGGTGCGCAGGCGCTGCCGATCTGGCCGGATTCGAGGATCACGTCGGCTTCGACGGTGGGGTTGCCGCGGGAGTCGAGGACCTCGCGGGCCTTGATGTTGGCGATTGTTGTCATCCGTTCAACCTCTCTTATCTTTGAATCAGTCAGTGATTCAGGAAATGAAATCGAGTCTGAAAGTCATTTCAGGAGGTGGGGAAGGCAGTCCTTTACGGGATACGCTGTAAATACATCCCTGTACGCTTGTCTTCCGCCATCCATGGCTCCAGACAATCCCGTAAAGGACTGCCTTCCCCACCTCTTCAAACCTTGTTGGTCACGCTGTATCCAGCGGCTCAAACCCCTTGATCAAATCATCCAGTTGTTTGAGTTGCGAAAGAAAAGGCTCCAGCTGTTCGAGCCTTAGTGCACAAGGGCCGTCGCACTTGGCCTGATCCGGATCCGGGTGCGCTTCCAGGAAGAGGCCGGCCAAGCCCTGTGACAGGCCAGCGCGGGCCAGTTCGGTGACCTGTTCGCGGCGCCCGCCGGCGGAGTCGGCGCGGCCGCCGGGCATCTGCAGGGCGTGGGTGACGTCGAAGAACACCGGCACACCGAGTTTCTTCATGGCGCCGAAACCGAGCATGTCCACGACCAGGTTGTTGTAGCCAAAGCTGGTGCCGCGTTCGCACAGTATGACCCGCTCGTTACCGGCTTCCCCGCACTTGGTGATGATGTGGTTCATTTCCTGGGGCGCGAGGAACTGGCCTTTCTTGACGTTGATGACGGCGCCGGTCCGGGCCATGGCGACCACCAGGTCGGTCTGGCGTGACAGGAACGCGGGCAGCTGGATCACGTCGCAGACGTTGGCGGCCGGTTGCGCCTGGTGCGGTTCGTGGACGTCGGTCAGGACCGGAACGCCGTAGCGGTCGCGGATTTCCTCGAGGATGGCCAGCCCTTTTTCCAGGCCGGGGCCGCGGAATGAATGCATGGAGGAGCGGTTGGCCTTGTCGAAGGAGGCCTTGAAAACATAGGGAATGCCCAGCCGGGCGGTTACCTGGCTGTAGGCGTCCGCCACTTCCAGCGCGAGCTCCCGGGATTCCAGCACGTTCATGCCGCCGAACAGCGTGAACGGGCGGTCGTTGGCGATGCTCAGGTCAGCGATGTCGATGGTGCTATACGCCATGGTGAGCGCCCTCGGCAGTCGGGTTCAGGATTCGCCCCTGCGGGCCAGCGCGGCTTCCACAAAGCCCTTGAACAGCGGATGGCCATCACGCGGCGTGGATGTGAATTCCGGGTGGAACTGGCAGGCGACGAACCACGGGTGCTCCGGGACTTCCACCATTTCCACCAGGCTGTTGTCGCCGGAGCGCCCGGCCACGCGCAGGCCCGCTTCCTCCAGCTTGGGCAGAAGCAGGTTGTTGACCTCGTACCGGTGGCGGTGGCGCTCGCGGATCACGTCCTTGCCGTAACACCGATGCGATGTGGTTCCCGGTTCAAGTCGACAGTCCTGGGCGCCCAGACGCATGGTGCCGCCCAGATCGGAATCCTCGCCGCGCTTTTCCAGCTGGCCGTGTTCGTCCACCCACTCGGTGATCAGGCCCACCACGGGGTACGGTGAGTCCTTGCGGAACTCGGTGCTGTGGGCCCCGGAAAGCCCGGCGATGTTGCGGGCGTATTCGATAACGGCCACCTGCATCCCCAGGCAGATGCCCAGGTAGGGAATGCCGTTCTCACGCGCGTAGCGCACGGCGCTGATCTTGCCTTCCACCCCCCGCTCGCCGAAGCCACCGGGTACCACGATGCCGTCAACGTCTTCCAGGGCCGCCTCGCCCTCGCGTTCCAGGTCCTCGGAATCGACGTACTTCATCTTAACGTCGGTCCTGGTGTGCAGCCCGGCGTGGCTCAGTGCCTCAATCAGGGACTTGTAGGCATCCAGCAGCTCCATGTACTTGCCGACCATGGCGATGGTCACTGTCTTGTCGGGATTCTGCTCCCACTCAAACACCTGGTCCCATTCGGACAGGTCCGCCGGACCCACGTTTAGGTTAAAGCGTTCAACGATCAGCTGGTCCAGATCCATCTCGTGGAGCATGCGCGGCACACGGTAGATGCTGGGCGCATCGCACAGCGGGATGACGGCCCGCTCCTCGACGTTGGTGAAGAGCGCGATCTTGCGCTGCGAGCTGGCGTCCACCTCATGCTCGGAGCGGCACAACAGAATGTCCGGCTGCAGGCCGATGGAACGCATCTCCTTAACGGAGTGCTGGGTCGGCTTTGTCTTCACCTCGCCGGCAGTGGAGATGTAGGGCACCAGCGTCAGGTGCATGAAGAGCGCACGCTGGGGCCCGACTTCGACACGCAGCTGGCGCGTGGCCTCCAGGAAGGGCTGGGATTCAATGTCACCGACGGTACCGCCAACCTCCACCAGGGCAACATCCACGTCACCGGCGCCCTCGACAATGCGACGCTTGATTTCATCCGTGATGTGCGGGATCACCTGCACCGTCCCGCCCAGGTAGTCGCCACGGCGTTCCTTGCGGATGACTTCCTCGTAGACCCGGCCACTGGTGAAGTTGTTGCGCTTGCTCATGGTCGTGCGAATGAAGCGCTCGTAGTGACCCAGGTCCAGATCCGTCTCGGCGCCATCCTCGGTGACGAAGACCTCGCCATGCTGGAACGGGCTCATGGTGCCGGGATCCACATTGATGTAGGGATCGAGCTTGAGGATGGTGACCCTGAGGCCACGTGCCTCGAGGATGGCGGCCAGTGATGCTGATGCAATGCCCTTGCCGAGCGAGGACACAACCCCGCCGGTGACAAATATATAGCGCGTCATGCGAATCCCGTATTCTGCCCGATTGCCAGTTGTGAGGAGGAGGGAGGCGTCGCCTCAAGATGGGATGACAGGCTACCAGAAAGGGGGTCGAGCCTCAATTTGCAAAAGGCGCTACACCATAACGGCATGCCGACCTCTATACTGTGCGTATGAAGGAACTTGTGTTCGCGATTGTTGAGATGACGCTGCTCGCCGCTCCCTGGCTGCTGTTGGGCCTGCTGGTGGCGGGGCTGGTGCGCGGCCTGGTGCCCCGGGCGCGCATCCGGCAGTGGCTCAGCGGCGACGGCATCCGGCCCATCATGCGGGGTGCCGTCCTGGGTGTTCCCCTGCCCATGTGCTCCTGTGGCGCCATTCCGACCGCGCTGGCGCTCTACCGGGGTGGCGCCGGGCGCGGCCCGACCACCTCCTTTCTGGTGGGTACGCCGGGCGCGGGCGTTGATTCACTCTCACTCACCTTTGTGCTGATGGGTCCCTTCATGATGGTGGCCAGGGCGCTGGGCGCAGTTGTCGCAGCGATCAGTACCGGCCTGCTGACCGCCCTGAGCCACGGCGGTGCAACCGCCGCGGAACCCGCGGAGGCAGCCTGCAACTCCGGTTGCTGCTCCTCCGGCTGTGACGGCGGCGATGTTATGGCGGACGCCGATGAAACAGCCCCGGGGCTGCGCCACGGCCTGCGCTACGCGTTCACCGAGATGCTCGACGACATCAGCGTCTGGATTGCCATTGGCCTGGCCGTGGCCGGCCTTTTGATCACGCTGACGCCGCCCCAGGGGCTGGCGGTGCTGGGCAGCGGCATCGGCCCCATGCTGCTGATGGCGCTGATCGGCGTCCCCCTTTACCTGTGCGCCGCCGCAACTACCCCCATTGCAGCAGCCCTGATGCTGGAAGGGCTATCCCCCGGCACCGCGCTGGTTCTGATGCTCGCCGGCCCTGTAACCAGCCTGGCCACTCTCAGCATTTTCCAGCGAGAAATGGGCACCGGGGCACTGCTCCTCTACCTCACCGGCATCGTGGTGAGCACTGTTGCAGCGGGGCTGGCGACCGACGCCGTCATTGCCGGCTTTAACCTGGACATCCAGGGCTCGGTCCAGGGGGTTCAGGAATGGATTCCCGCCTGGCTGGAATGGAGCGCTCTCGCCCTTCTGGTGATAATGGCCGTGCCCTGGCTCCGGCGCACTCTCATCAGGGAGACCCACGATGACTGAACCTGAAGAAACAGACGCCGTACCGGCGCAACAGGATGAAGCGGAGCAGCGACACGAGCCGCGGCGCTACCAGGTAAGCGCCAATCGCGGTCGGGCCCGCCACCGCCTGCGCTATGTTGAGAGCGGTGGTGCAACCGAGGAACAGAGTGAGGGCGAGTGCGGCCTGTGCCGCGACCTCCCGGTCAGATGACGGCTTTCGCCGCGGCCCGCCCCGCATTACGGCCCGAGAACAGGCAACCACCCAGGAAGGTGCCTTCCAGCGCACGGTAACCGTGCATGCCGCCGCCACCGAAGCCGGCCGCCTCCCCCACTGCATAGAGGCCGGGGATACGCTCACCCTGTTCGTTGAGAACCTGGGCCTCCAGGTCCGTTTCCAGGCCGCCCAGTGTCTTGCGCGTCAGGATATTCAGCCGCACCGCGATCAGGGGGCCGTGGGCCGGGTCCAGCATCCGGTGCGGCTTGGCCGTGCGCACCATCTTGTCACCGGAGAATTTCCGGGCATTGTGCATGGCCATGACCTGGAAATCCTTGGTGAAGGGGTTTGTCAGCTGCCGGTCGCGCGCCTCGATCTGGCGGCGGATGTCCGCCGGGTCCAGCAGGTGGTCGCCACTGAGTTCGTTCATCCCCTTAACCAGATCCTCGATATTGTCCCGGACCACGAAGTCCACCCCGTTCTCCTTGAAGGCCTCAACAGGGCCAGTACCTTTCCTGCCGAAGGGCCGCTTCAGGGTCTGTGCCCAGCTCTTGCCGGTAATGTCCGGGTTCTGCTCGGAACCTGAAAGGGCAAACTCACGTTTGATGATGCTCTGGTCCAGGATGAACCAGCTGTAGTCGTAGCCGGTGGACTGGATGTACTCCAGTTGCCCCAGGGTATCCGAGCCAGGATACAGGGGCGCAGGGAAACGCCGGCCGGTGGCATCGAACCAGAGGGAGGACGGACCGGGAAGGATGCGGATGCCGTGGTTCGGCCAGATAGAATTCCAGTTCTGGATGCCCTCAACGTAGTGCCACATCCGATCCGGGTTGATCACGCGCGCGCCGGCAGCCTCGGTGATATCGATCATGCGCCCGTCCACATGGGCCGGCACCCCACTGACCATACGCTGGGGCGGGCGCCCGAGCCGTTCCGGCCAGTTGCGGCGCACCATCTCATGATTGCCGCCAATGCCCCCCGAGGCCACGATCACGGCCTGGGCCCGGAACTCGAAGTCATCCTTCTCCTCCCGGTTGGTCTCAACGCCCCGCTCGGCCCGGTCATCAGCCAGCACACTGCCACGCACACCATCCACATGGTCGCCAGTGGTCAGCAGCTCGTCCACACGATGACGCCAGCAGAACCGGATCAGCCCCCGGGCCTCCGCTTCCCTGGCCCGCCTCTCAAAGGGCTCAACAATACCGGGGCCTGTCCCCCAGGTGATGTGGAACCGGGGTACGGAATTGCCGTGACCGCAGGCGTCATAACCACCCCGCTCGGCCCAGCCCAGCACCGGAAAGACACGATGGCCCATCTCGCGCAGCCAGGCGCGCTTCTCACCCGCGGCGAAGTTCACGTACGCCTCGGCAACACGGCGCGGCCAGTAGTCCTCGTCCCGGTCAAAGCCGGCCGTACCCAACCAGTCCTGCCACGCCAGTTCCGGGGAGTCCTTGATACCCATGCGCCGCTGTTCGGGCGAATCGACGAACAGCAGCCCACCCAGCGACCAGTACGCCTGGCCTCCCAGATTCTGTTCGGACTCCTGCTCCACAATCAGAACACGCCGACCCGCATCGGCCAGCTCCGTAGCCGCCACCAGCCCCGCAAGGCCGGCGCCGACCACAATGACATCCGCATCCTGAGCCATAACTACCTCGTTGTTGTGCTTATTGTTGTGCAAAACTGAACGAAAGCAGCAACAGATTCAAGACACTTCAGGAGACGGGATCAGCTGCTCGAGTGCTGAAGACTGTCCGGATCGATGGATTCCGCCTCGTCCGACTGGAACAGCCCCTCCAGTTCGTCGATGATTTCCTGGTCACTGGGGTTACGGCTGCCCTTCTCCTGATGGATGGCGTAGTACTTGCGCAACTCCTCCTCATCGTGATCCCGGAAGACCTGCACCGCTTCGCGGGCCTCATCCTCATCCCAGCCGAAGATCTGCAGCAGCTGCTCGCCCATGTGCATGCTGCCCGACAGGGTCTCGCGAGTGATCACCCGGCAGCCGAGATCCATCAGGCGCCAGGCGTGCTGGCGGTTGCGCGCACGGGCGTAGACCGGAACGGTCGGGAAGTTGCGCCGGACATGGTCCACGATGCGCATGGAGTACTCCGCATTCTCCACCGCGACAATGATGGCCTGTGCATCCCGGGCGCCTGCGGTTGTCAGCAGGTCCACGCGTGCCGGGTCGCCATAGTAGATGCGGTGCCCGTAACGGCGGATGAAATCAACCTGCAGGGGGTTGGCATCCAGCGCGGAGAACGGGATCTCGGCGCTGTGCAGCAGTCGGCCCACCATCTGGCCAAAGCCCCCGAAGCCGCAGATCAGAACCTTGGGCTTTTCCTCATCCTCTCCCACCGAATCATAGGGCCGATCGTCGATCTCCGAGGTGGCCAGCATCGGATCCAGAATCCGACGATTGAAAAGGAAGGTGAAGGGCGTGGCGGCCATGGTGAGGATCACCACCGCAAACAATACGTCGGTCACGGACTCGCTCATGACCCCGTAGGTCATGGCCATGGAGAACAGCACGAACGCCAGCTCACCACCCTGGGGCATAAGTGCGGCGAGTGCCCTGCTGCCCTTGTCATCGAGCCCACCAAGCCGCCCGACAGCATAGAGAACGGTGATCTTGAGCAGCAGCACCCCGCCAGTGATACCGAACACCAGCCCGGGCATATCCGCCAGCATGTGCAGATCGGCCGACATGCCCACGGACATGAAGAAAAGCCCCATCAGCAGCCCCTTGAACGGCTCGATGGAGAGATGGATCTCATGCCGGTATTCGGAGTCCGCCAGCAGTACGCCGGCCAGAAAGGCCCCCAGCTCCATGGGCATGCCGGCCATCTTCAGGATCTGGGACACCCCGAGCACCACCAGCAGCGCGGTAGCGGTGAAGGTCTCGCGTGCACCGATGCGCGCCACCGTGCGGAAAACCGGCCGCAGCAGGTAGTGGCCGCCAACGATCACCGCGACCAGCACCACCAGGGTGCGGGCAATGGCCTGGGCGATTCCGAGCGGGTCCATGGACGCGGTACTGCCCTCACCCATGAGCGGAATCGCAGCCAGCAGCGGCAGCAGCGCAATGTACTTGAACAGCAGCATGGCAAAGGCGCTGCGGCCATGGAGCGAGGAAAGCTCATTATGCTCGGAGAGCACCTGCATGGCGAAGGCCGTGGAGGAGAACGCCAGACCCAGCGCGATGATCAGCGACGTCTGCCAGTCCAGACCGAATCCGGCCCAGGCGACTACGCCCATCGGGATGGCACACACAAGCACGCCGGCCATCCCCTGACCGAAGATGTTCCTGCGCATCACCCAGAGCCGTTGCGGCGCCAGCTCCAGTCCCACGAGAAACAGCAACAGCACCACCCCGATCTTGGCGAAGCGCAGCATACTCTCGACATCGTCGATCACACTGAACAGTGACGGGCCCATGATGACACCGGCAACCAGGTACCCGAGCACGGCTCCGAACCCCAGCCACTGGAAAATGGGCACGGCAATCACCGCCGCCAGCAGGAACAGGGTTACTTCCAGCAGGAAATCCAATGCACGCACTCCTTAAAGCCGGTTCGATCGGGGCTCACTCGGGCCACGCTGGAAAACAGGGGCATACTACAGACGCTGAAGGCCGTTGCGAAGCCCGCCGGCAACCCCGTATTGCCGGCAACGGTACCGGCTCGCTACTGTGTGACCTGAACCCGTATCAGGAGCGACCATGACGCGCTATTCCCTGCTCGATCTCGCCCCCGTGAATGAAGGCAGCACGCCGCGGCAGGCACTGCTCAACGCGGCCGACCTGGCCCAAAACGCCGAGTCCCTTGGGTACAGCCGGTTCTGGATGGCGGAGCACCACAACATGACCGGTATCGCCAGCGCGGCCACGCCGGTGGCACTTGGCCACATCGCCGCCAATACCAGCAGCATCCGAGTGGGAGCCGCCGGAATGATGCTCCCCAACCATGCGCCGCTGGTGGTGGCGGAACAGTTCGGCACCCTGGAGAGCCTCTACCCCGGGCGCGTGGACCTCGGCCTGGGGCGCGCTCCGGGTACCGATCAGGAAACCCTGCGCGCCCTGCGCCGGGACCATCATTCGGCGGCCAACCGCTTCCCGCAGGAAGTACAGGAGCTGCTGCATTTCCTGGAACCAGTACAGCCGGGCCAGCGTGTTCAGGCCGTTCCAGGCGCCGGTACCCGGGTGCCCGTCTGGATCCTCGGCTCCAGCCTTTTCGGAGCCCAGCTGGCGGCGGCGCTGGGGCTGCCCTATGCCTTTGCCTCCCACTTCGCACCGGACATGCTGGACGAAGCCATCCGGGTCTATCGCGAGCAGTTCCAGCCATCGGAACGCCTGGCCAGGCCCTATGTAGCGGCCGCCGCCAACGTTTTCGCCGCGGATACGGACATGGAAGGCCGCCGGCTCATGACCTCCATGGAACAGCAGTTCATTGCCCTGCGGCGGGGGACCCCTGGACCACTCCAGCCTCCAGTGGATGACCCTGACAGCCTGGGCAGCCGGGCCGAACTCGGCACTGCCCGTCACGCCCTGAAAGAGTCAGCCGTCGGTTCGCCGGAGACGGTGGAGCGCTGGCTGAAGGCCTTCCTGGAACGCACCGGCGCGGACGAGCTGATCCTGACCGGCCAGATCCACGATCACGACGCCCGTAAGCACTCATTTGGCATCGCGGCCGACGCGCTCGGGAACCTCTCCACCTGAACGCCCAGCGCATCGGTGACACAGTGTTACCGATGCTCAACATCTGTTCAATTGCACCTTCCGCCCCGGTAACCTAGCTTGAAGACTGTGACATTCATCAAGCTGGATGACCCTGTCAGGTCTGCGTTAAAACAACAAACAGGGAACCAGAAGGAGAGGCACCATGGGAGCACCGGTCGATGCACTGGAACAGCGCGTCAGGGACCCTCAGGACCCGCTCGAGGAGGTCCTGCCCGCCTCGATCACTCTGTCGCTGATGCTCCGCAATCGCAGGATGGGAAGCTGGCTCCAGAACGAGTTTGCCGGTTACAGCGAGGAAGTGGACCTGCCTGACTACCGGCGGAATCTCCCCGGCCACCTGATGACACGGTCGCCCCAGTACGGCTGGATTCCCGCCCCCGTCAGCGAGGAACAGAACCGCAGGGAAGCGCATATGGATCTGAGGGACGGTGTCCGCAGCCTGGAGAAAACCTGCCTCCGTTACCGCAAGGACAGCTACATTCAGCATGCTCTCTCCGCGGAAGCGATGCGTGAACTGCAGACCCGGGTCAATCTGACCACCGACCTGGCGCTCACGATCAACCGCGAGACCTACTCCGACCTGTTGCGCCTGGTCCGTTCAACGATCTACCTCTGGACCCTCGACCTCATCGAGGCGGGCTTCAGTGGCGAGCATAACTCCTTCAGCACGGCCGAACGGGAACAGGCAGCCACCATGGACGACCCCGAGCACTACTGGCGGCGCGCGATGGACGAACATGCCAACCTCCCGGTTCCGGGATTACGCCAGGCCGGTGTACTGGAGCGCTTCTTCGGCAGCGCCTGAGGCCGAGAACACCTCGCTGATCGCAGCAGGACTCAGGGCAACTCCACATCCGGGTAACGCCGCCGCATCCGCTGCAGGCGAAGGATAGTCACAAAATTGGTGACCACCACAAGAGCCTCCGCGAGCGTTGCGCCCACCGAGCCGATGGCGATGTTGTTGCCCATCCAGGCCAGCCCGGCTCCGGCCAGAAAAAGCCGCATGGGAATGCCCCGGAGCATGAACATGCCCACGGTGCCCAGCACCATCGCCGTCATCGGGAACAGGTCGATCCAGCTCTGCCAGGTGAGCATCGCTGCCACGCCACTGACCGCCAGCATGCCCAGCATCACGGCGACATTGCCCTGAAAGCGCTGTGCCAGATGGATGCGCAGGATCACCAGCACCGTCAGTGCCGCGGCGGTCCAGCTCTGGAAAAGCGCGTACTGGAGGGCGAAGGCCACGTTGGCGCCAATCAGCAGCAGCATCAGGCGATCATCCCGGGTGCTGGCAAACCCGGCGATGCAGAAGCCCAGTGAGACCAGCGCGACAATCTGGCCGGCGATCTCCATTGCAGTCATATCCGCCAGCATAGGGCCTCCACAGCCTCAAACCGTCAGTATAGAAGCCAGAGCACCCCGCGTCCCTCCGTGATGGCCGCGATGTTCTGGTTTACCCTGTGCGCCATGACCCACTACGCCCTCGGCTGCCCGCAGTGGCAGGATCCCAGCTGGAACACCCTGCTCCCACCGGGAGCAACGCCACTTGCACGCTACAGCCGGGTGTTCGGCTGCGTCGAGGGCAATACCACTTTCTACGCCACACCCACCCGGGAACAATGTGCCCAATGGCGCTCCCAGGTACCCGACGACTTCCGGTTCCTGTTCAAGTTTCCACGTGAAATCAGCCATGACCGGCTGCTCACCGGCTCAGAGACTGCGGTCCGGGAGTTCCTGGCAACCCTTGAACCGCTTGCAGACGTGCTGGGCCCCTTTCTGCTCCAGTTACCGCCGAACTTCGGCCCGGAGCAACTGGATAACCTCTGGCGCTTCGTGGACGCTCTCCCCGCGCCCCTGACCTGCGCGGTCGAGGTTCGGCACCCCGCCTTCTTCGAAAAAGGGGATGCCGAGAAGGCGCTGAACCGGGGCCTGCGCGAGCGCAACCTCGCCCGGGTGTGCTTTGATACCCGGGCGCTGTTTACCGCCACACCGGAATCCGAGGCAACATGGGAAGCCCAGAGCCGCAAACCCCGGCTTCCCATCCACCTGCTGCCCGTGGATGCCCCACCAGTGGTCCGCTACATCGGCCATCCAGACCTTGAGAGCAATCGTCCTTTCCTGGCGCCCTGGGCGGAACGGGTGAGCGAATGGATTGCTGAGGGGCGGCATCCATACATATTCATGCACATGCCGGACAATGGCGATGCCCTGGCACTGGCTGCGCTCTGGCATGAACTGCTGGGGGAGCGGGTGCCAGAGCTGGCAGACCTGGCGATCAACACGGAACCGCCTCAGATCGGGTTGTTCTAGGACGGTTCCCTGCCTCGGGACCAAGGGCTGGCACCCATGGCAACTCCGAGAGTGCCAATAGCCAGGGGAGCCACGACCGCTCCCGGCAGCCAGCCACTGACCCACCAGATCACACTGCTGTAGACCAGCCAGAGCACGGGGATCACCCCCGTCACCCAGCTGATGGGGCGTGCCAGGAGCAGCATGCCCAGCGTTACCAGGGCCGTGGGTGTTGGCGCCGTGCCGGCAACCTCGAACGCCGCCCAGCTGCGCCCCGTCAATGGGCCGGTCACCGGCAGTACAACGATGCCTGCCAGCACCAGAACGACTCCCAGCTTCGCCCGCAACCCGCCGCTGAACCGCCAGCCGCCTCCAAGGCCCACCAGGAACACCAGCACCGCCTGAACCATAAAGGCCCACCCCATGAGGCTGGCTGCCCAGTTCAGAGGTGCGTGCAGCAGAAACTGGAACTGGACGGCGGACCAGCACCAGCACGCCGCCAGCGCCAGCCCAGCGGTGGCGCTGCCGCCCCGGTGGAGCCGCCAGAGCGCGAAAAGCATGAGCAAGAGGAACAGGCCCTGCCATGGCCACACCTGCCCGTTGAGGCGCTCGAACAGACGGGCCCACACTTCGGGTGTGACCGGCACGAAGTCCCGCAGTGCGTAGGTATCGAGCGCCCCCAGCATGGGCTAGACCTCTGCCAGTGCTTCAATCATGCGTTGGCGTTGCGCGGCGTCCGGCATGATCCCCCGCCCGGCTGCCATGTTCTCTCGTACATGCTCGACGCTCGTGGTGGCGGGAATAGCGCAGGTCACCGCCGGATGCGAGACGATGAATTTGAGCAGGAAGTCTGCCCAGGTACGGCAGTCGATTTCGCCCGCCCAGTCTGGAAGGGGCGTGCCCCGACGCTGCACGCCCCTGATAAGCGAGCCTCCCTGGTAGGGCCGGTTGGCAATAACGGCAATGCCCTTTTCCCGGGCCAGCGGCAGTATCCGGTCCTCGGCCCAGCGGTCGCGGATATTGTAGGTCAGCTGGATAAAATCCAGCTCGTGGCGCTCCATGATCCGCTCGAACTGGTCGAGCCGGCGCCCGTGCGAGGTGGTAATGCCAACCGCACCCACCTCCCCCGCCTCCTTCATGGCCTGGAGGGTTTCCAGGTGGGCCTCCCAAGCCAGCAGGTTGTGCACCTGCAGCAGGTCGAACCGTTCGAGACCCCAGTTAGCGGACGACTCCGCCGCCTGCTCCCGCGTGGCACCGCCATCCCGGGTCCAGACCTTGTCCGCGGCAAACAGCGAATCCGGGTACCCCAGCTTTTCGAGCCCATGCCCGAGCACCGACTGCGCCGATCCGTACATGGGCGAGGAGTCAATCAGCCCGCCACCCTCCTCGAAGAACGCCGCCAGTACCTGGGTGCGTGCCTCTCGAAGTTCCGGGTCTCCCCCCACATTGAAGGTGCGCCAGGTGCCCATGCCGATCACCGGAATGGAACCACCCCCATTCGGCAGGGCAGCGCGATTCAATGCCTTCCCGGCTGCAGCCGCCAGCCCTGGCCATGCAGCAACCGCCAGCCCTGCGCCCAGGCCGCCAAGCACCCTCCGCCTGGAGTATCCCACCATGCTGCCCTCCGCTTTTCATGGCCTTTGTTCTTTATACGTCACGCCAATCCGGTTCGTTTGACAAGGGATACCCCACTGCCTCCGGCTGATCCCGGATTGTCACGGCACTGCCCCTGTACTCTAATGATGACAATCTGAAGAACCCCCTAGCCGATAACCAGTCCCGGGAGGCAGCAGCGAATGACAGTAACGCTCGAACGTGTCAGCGGTGAAACCATCCGGCCCTGGGTCAGCGAGGTCGCGAGGCTCAGGATCCAGGTTTTCCGTGAATGGCCCTACCTGTATGACGGCGATATGGATTACGAGCAGCAGTACCTGGAAACCTACATCCAGTCGCCACGCAGTGTCTTCGTCCTGGCCCGGAACGGTGATCGCGTTGTGGGTGCCGCCACGGGACTGCCGCTGGAAGACGAAGAGGACGCCTTCATTCACCCGTTCATTGACCAGGGCTACAACCCGGCGGAGATCTTCTATTTCGGGGAATCGGTGCTACTGCCGGAATACCGGGGTCAGGGCATTGGCGTACGCTTTTTCGGGGAACGTGAAGCCCACGCCAGTGAACTGGGCGGGATCCGGTACTGCTGCTTCTGTGCGGTGGAGCGGCCAGCGGATCATCCGTTACGACCGGCTGACTACCAGCCACTGGATGATTTCTGGAAAAAGCGGGGGTATGAGCCCGTGCCGGAGCTGCGGACCCATTACCCCTGGAAGGACATTGACCAGGCCGAGGAGACGGCCAAGCCGATGAATTTCTGGATGGGCAGGCTGGCCTGATCAGGCCGCCGCTGAGAGCGTACTGCTCACCCGGTTACGCAGGCGGCTGACCAGGGAGGTGCTGGTGGTCCTGTCCGCCACCTTGCCCTGCTCGTCCCCTTCATTGAACTCGGGGAACAGCCGCTCACGCATCCGGTCCGGCAGCGAGAAGGCCGTCACACGCTTGAGCACGGTCGCGTACTGGCGTGGAAAGCTGTCCGCGTTGTAGTGCAGGCCGTACTTCTCGCAGACGGCCTGAACCTGGGGCGAAATCTCGCGATACCGGTATGCCGGAATGTCCGGGAACACGTGGTGCTCGATCTGGTGGCTCAGGTGCCCGCTCAGGGTGTAAACCCAGTTCGGACCGGTAAAGTTACTGGAACCGGTCAGCTGACGCAGGTACCAGTGACCACGGCTCTCGTTCTCGCACTCTTCCTCGGTAAAGCTTTCCGCGTCTTCAGTGAAGTGACCGCAGAAGATCACGCTGGAGGCCCAGAGGTTACGGATCAGGTTCGCCCCGAAGTTGCCCGCGATCACGACCGGAGCCACCGGGAGGGTCAACGCCGGGTAAAACGCGTAGTCCTTGAACACCTGACGGCCGCCCTTGCGTGCGAAGTCCCGCAGGAACTCTGCCTTCTCCCGGAGCGTCACCTCGCCACTGCGCAGCTTCTCGAACTCCAGCTCGTGAACGCCCACACCCCACTGGAAGAAGACACTCAGGTTGATGAAGTTGATCATCTGTAGCAGGTGCATCGGTTTCCAGGGCGTCTCATCCTCAAGGCGCAGCACCGCGTAGCCGTAGTCCCGGTCCTTGCCGATGACGTTGGTGTAGGTGTGGTGCTCGTAGTTGTGGGTCCGCTTCCAGGAATCCGCGGTGCAGATGGTGTCCCATTCGTAGGTCTGGGAGTTGAGCTCCGGGTCGTTCATCCAGTCGTACTGGCCATGCATCACGTTGTGGCCGATCTCCATGTTTTCCAGAATCTTGGCGATCCCGAGGGAAGTCATGCCGGCCAGGAAGAACGGCGGGATGAAGCCGAGGGGCATCAGCGCCCGGCCACCAAACTCCAGCGTCCGGTGCAGGCGGATGATGCCGCGGATGTAGTCGGCGTCCTTCTGGCCCAGATCCGCCATTTGCTCATTACGGATGGCGTCCAGATCCTGTGCAAGATTTTCGAGCTGTTCTTCGCTGAGCTTCTGCATGGTGATTCTCCTTGCAGTGTCGATTCGATGTTCGGTTAGAGGTCCAGTTCAACGGCGCCCTGGGGCACATTGATACAGAGCTGGATGGTTTCCTCGCCATAACCCGATGGCTGTCCGGTCTGCTGGTTGATGACAATGCCGCTTGTCTTGCGGCAGCTGCACTGGTGGCAGATGCCCATGCGACAGCCATAGCGCGGGTTCAGGCCGGCTGACTCGGCTTCCTCAAGCAGTCGACGATCGCCGGCGCTTTCCACCGTGATGTCGCTGCGGCTGAAGTGAACGGTCCCGCCGGCGTCTTCGGTCACGACCACTCCCGGCCCTACCGCAAACAGGGTGCTGCTGACCTGCTCCTCCGGCACACCGGCGTCCGCCAGCAGATTCTGGGCGTGTTTCATGAGCCCGGGCGGGCCACACAGAAAGCAATCCCGCTCCGTAAGCCCTTCGACCGCCTGCAGATGATGCGGGCCGAGATGGTCCGGGTTCTGCGGATCCTGCTCCGCCGCCACGATGCGCAGCTCCAGGTTCGGCAGGCGCTCTGCAAGCGCTTCCAGCTTGCAGCCCCCGATGACGTCCGCGTCGGTACGCACGAAATACAGCAGCGTGACCGGGTTGCGCAGGTGACGATCCGCCATGGCTTCCAGCTGGCTCAGTACCGGGGTGATGCCACTACCGCCGGTGATGAACAGCATCGGATGACCGGGCTCGGGGGTGTGATCCTCACCGTAGGCACGGCTGATCCCGATCACATCGCCGGGCTGGAAGTGTTCGAGCAGCCAGGGCGTGATCTCGCCATCCGCCACTTTCTTGATGGTGACAGTAATGGTGCCGTCCTGTTCCCAGTGCGACGGTGAACAGGAGAGGCTGAAGGGCCGGCTGTACCAGCGACCGTCCTTTTCCACTTCCAGGTTCAGGTGCTGGCCGGCCCGGAACCCACCCCAGCGCCGTGCCGGACGCAGGGTCAGGGTCTTGCTGTCATGGGTCTCCGCTTCAATCGTTTCCACCCGCGCCGGGATGTAACGCTGGGCCCAAAGCGGGTTGATGCTCTCGAGCAGCGGATCGAAGTACATGGCCGGGTTCTCCCGGTTGAACAGCTGCTGCCCGAGCCAGCGCCAGGTGTCACGTCCCGGCCCGACCCGTGCCAGCACACCCCTGTAGGAGCGGCCCTGGCCGCGATCAACACCCTTTTCCATGTTTATTGACTCCTGCATGACAGGCCTCGTGTGTACGGTTGTTCACATCTTGTGTACGAATGTACACACGGGGCTTCGGAGTGTCAACAGGTGATCTGAGCCGGCTCACACGTTTCGATTCCGCCAGCAGGTCGGTACACTTCCGGGATCACCCCGAACGCGCCCGTAAAGGTATGACAACACAGAAACGACGCCGCCCCGGCGAGACCCGGGACATGCTCATGGAGGCCGCGCTGACCTTGGTGGGCCGAGGCCGCCACTTCGCCAGCCTCGGCATCCGGGAGGTCACCCGGCAGGCCGAGGTGGTGCCCACATCCTTCTACCGTCACTTCCGCAACATGGACGATCTGGGACTGACGCTGGTGGATGAGCTGGGCGTGGTCCTGCGGGGAATGATGCGGGAAGCGCGCGCCAATGTGCTGCATGCGGACAAGCTCATGGACGAGTCCGTGGCCATCTTCGTGAACCACGTTCAGGCCAACCGCAACTTCTTCACCTTCATGGCCCAGGGGCTGGCGGGCGAGAGTCAGGCAATCCAGCAGGGCATCCGCAACGAGATGCAGTTCTTCGCCAGCGAGCTGGCCAACGATCTGCGTAACCTCCGCCTGCTGACCCACCTCAGTGATGAGGATCTGGACATGGCCTGTGAGCTGGTGGTGCGCACGGTGGCATTCAGCCTGACCGACATCCTCAGCATTTCACCCGAGGACGAGGAAGAGCTGACCCGGATCAGGCGCCAGACCACCCGCTTCCTGCGGATGATCTTCATCGGTGCGGACCACTGGCGGAGCGGCTGATCCCACGCTAACAGCCGTGGCTCAGTTCTGATCCGGATCCAGGAATGCATTCCGGTGGAAGCGGGCCGCCGCCTCTACGGCCGCTACGCCACAGGCTCCGGGTTCCGGGAAACGCTCTCCAACCAGTGTCCGCAGAACGGTATGCACCCCGTGGGACAGAGCCTCCAGGTTGTAGCCACCCTCCAGGACGAACACCAGCCGTCCGTCACAATGGCGTTCCGCCACGGACTGGATGATATCCGTCATCACCGACATGCCCTCGTAGGACACGTTCAGCGCCAGGTCATACCAGTGGGTGTCGAAGCCTGCTGAGACCAGGATGATATCCGGCCGGAAGGCATCCGCGGCCGGCTCCACGATCTCGCGCATGGCCTTTATGTAGGCAACATCCCCTGAGCCTCCGGGCACCGGCACATTCACAGTCGCGCCCTCGCCCATCCCCACGCCAACTTCCTCCATCAGGCCGGAACCGGGATAGAACGGCGCCGCACGGTGGATATCAATGAACATCACATCGGGGTCCGCCCAGAAGATATCCTGGGTTCCATTACCGTGGTGGGCATCCCAGTCCAGGATCAGCACCCGCTCGCAGCCAAGCTCGCTGCGCGCATGCGCCGCCGCTACCGCGACATTATTGAAAAGACAGAACCCCCGCGCCCGTACCGGTTCAGCATGGTGCCCAGGCGGCCGGATCAGTGCAAAGGCATGACGATAGCGTTCCTCAACAACCGCCTCGACCGCCGCCAACGCTGTTCCGGCGGCTACCTCGGCAGCCAGAACGCTGCCCTCGGAAACCGCAGTGGTATCCACGTCAAGCCAGGCATTCTTGTCACGCAGCTCCTCGATCAGATCGAGATAGCCAGTGGTGTGGACCCGCCCCAGCTCCTCCCGGGTTGCCGGTCGGCCAGCTTCCATGGCAAGCCCCGGAATCGGCTGGGAGGCCAGAAGGTCCATCACCGCGCGCAGACGTCCGGGGTGTTCCGGGTACTTCCACTGGGCATTGAGACCGGCGAGGATCTCGCGGATACGCCGGTCCAGGCGACCGGGCAGAAAAGGAACGTCCACATCCGGCTCATGGGCCAGCATGCGGTCATCGTGAAAAAGCGCTATGGTGCCCTTCGGCATTGCCGCCTCCGTGTGCTCGCGGCGCAACAGTCCTGCCGCGTTCCTCCACTATACGCCGCCGGCGAACGCAGGCAAGTACCAGAGACTACTGGCGAATCGGCTCAGCCGGAGTATTTCACACGCCGGTTCAGCCAGTGTCCCAGCACCCCGTAGCGTGGGCTCAGGACGAAGGCCAGGACCAGAAAGACCCCCGTCATGGAGGCCATTGTGCCGCCAATGGAGACATCCAGCCTGACCGCCAGCGGGTAGCCACACAGCGTCGACGCCACGCCCACCAGCACCGCCAGGAGCAGCATCAACGAGAGCCGGTCGGTCAGCAGGTAAGCCGTCGCGGCCGGCACGATCACGAAGGCGATGAACAGTACCGCGCCCACGGCATCAAATGCCGCAACGGCCGTCACACTGGTCAGCCCCAACAGCAGATAGAACATGAGCGTGGGCGCCAGCCCCAGTGCGGCGGCCAGCTGCCAGTCAAAGGACGCCAGCTTGAGCTCCTTGTAGCAGGCAAGCACGAAGCCCAGGTTGACCAGCGTCGCCACCGTCATCCAGACCACTGCCTGGGGAATCTCAAGCCCTGCCAGCGGCATGGTATCCAGCCAGACAAACCCGATCTCACCCAGCAGCACCGTGTGGCTGTCGATATGAATATCCCGGGCATACAAGTTGAGCAGCAGCACACCCGCCGCAAAAAGCGCCGGAAACACCAGACCAATGGCCGCGTCACGCTTGACCCGGCGCGTGCGGGCGACCATTTCGGTCAGGAAGACAGTCAGCACACCGGTCAGCGCCGCCCCGGCAATCTGAAGGGGCCCGGACTGGGCATGGGTCAGCAACCACACCACCACAATACCGAACACGATGGAGTGGCTGATCGCGTCAGAGAGCATGCTCTGGCGTTGCAGAACCAGAAACGTCCCGAGCAGGGCGCCCGATGTCGCCACGAGGGCCCCGGTCAGCAGGATCATGGCCATGGGATCGTTCAGAAACGCCTGCATCATACCTCCGCCTGGTTCCAGTCCATGCGCTCCAGCTCCTGCCTGGCCTCATTATGCCCTGCATCCGTCAACGCCCAGTGGGGCCCCTCCTGACGCATGTGGCTGGCGGGCACGACAAAGCCCCGGGCCTGCAGGCGTCTTAGAATATGGCTGGTGGCCACGCCGTAGAAGCTGTCGAGCATGCTGCGTTCCACCGGGTAATAGGGATCCTCGTGGTGCTCCGCCAGCTTATGCAGCGTCACCAGCATCTGGCGCTGGCCGATGGAGCGCTGTTCCCGCCAGAGTTTCAGCCAGCTCCACAGCACGCCGCGCCCGGGTGCCAGCAGCAACGACAGCGTCACCAGCGCCGAGGCCACCAGCACTACCACCGGCCCAGTAGCCAGATGGGCAACACCAGCACTCAAAAGCACGCCCCCAACGCCGGAGATCACCCCCATCAGCATGGCCAGGAAGACCATGTGCTCAAGCCGCGACACCCATTGGCGTGCCGCCACTGGCGGCGCGATCACCATGGCCGTCATCAGGACAACCCCCACCATCTGAAGCCCCACCACAACGGCCAGGGCAATCATGGCCGTCAGCAGCGTCTCGAGAACCCCAACGCGCAAGCCGATGGAGCCCGCAAACAGCGGATCAAAAGTCACCAGTTTGAGCTGCTTCCACATCAGGGCAACCAGTGCCATGGCGGCAAGGGTGACCCCGCCCATGAACCACAGGTCGGAAGGGCGTGTGGCTGCGGCCTGCCCGAACAGGAAGGAATCCAGTCCACCCTGGGAGGCACTGGCATGGCCCTGGATGTAGGTCAGAAGCACCACGCCTACCGCGAATGAAACGCTCAGGGCCGCCCCCAGGCCTGCATCCATCTTGATCCGGCTGTAGCGCGTGACCACCTGTACGAACAGAGCCGCGATCACGGCGGTGACAAGCGCCCCGGCCATGATCCAGCCCAGATGACGGGTACCGGCAATCAGGAACCCGATACAGACACCGGGCAACGCGGCATGCGCCAGGGTGTCGCCCAGAAGGCTCTGCTGGCGCAGGACGGCAAAGGAACCCAGTAGGCCGCTGACCATCCCCAGCAACACCGCGCCCAGCGTGACGGTCTGGACCGTATGGTTGCCGAGCAGCTCCAGCATCAGTTCACAACCTCCCTCGGCACCGCATCCGGTGTCTCGCCAGAGGAATCCGGATCCAGGAGAGCGATACGGCCGCCATAGGCCTTACGCAGGTTCTCACCTGTATACACCTCAGGGATCGGACCCTGGGCGACAACCCGCACGTTCAGGATCACCAGCCAGTCGAAGTAGTCGCGCACGGTCTGAAGGTCATGATGCACCACGATGATGGTCTTGCCCTGATCCCGCAGCTCCTGCAGAAGCGCCACGACCGCCTTCTCGGTCGTGGCATCCACGCCGGCCATGGGCTCGTCCAGGAACAGCACATCCGCGTCCTGCACCATCGCCCGTGCCAGAAAGACCCGTTGCTGCTGACCGCCGGAAAGCTGGTTGATCTGCCGTTTGGCGAATGCCTCCATGCCAACAGCTGAAAGCGCATCCATGGCGCGCCTGCGCTCACGCCTCCCGGGCCAGCGGAACCAGCCCAGATGGCCATAGCGTCCCATCATGACCACATCGACAACGGTGGTTGGAAAGTCCCAGTCCACCGAGGATCGCTGGGGCACATAGGCCACACGCTTCAGTGCCTGACGCGGTGGGTAACCATGGATGCAGATATGGCCGGCTGTGGGCTTCACCAGCCCGAGTACCGTCTTGATCAGCGTACTCTTACCGGCACCGTTGGGCCCGATGACCGCCGCCATCACCCCCGGGGGAATATTCACATCAATGTCCCAGAGAACCGGCTTGCCCTCGTAGGCAACGGTCAGGTCCTCTATATGCAGCGCCAGGTCCGGTTCGTGGCGTTTCTCCCGTTTCATGGCAACTCCAGTCTCATTCTGCCGCGTTGCTGCGCCCGCTGCCCGCAAAGGACGGCAGGCTCCCGGGCCAGGACTCAACTGAGCCACCCAGGGACTCAACAATGGTCCGGGTATTGTGCCGGATCATACCGATGTACGTCCCTTCCGGCGTACCGCGGGCGCCCATGGCATCGGAATAGAGCTCACCACCGATTGTCAGGTCGTGCCCCCGGTCCCTGGCGCCATCGACCACCGTCTCTACTGTCCGGCGGCTGATGGTGCTCTCCACGAAGATAGCGGGCACATTACGGCTGACGACCCGGTCCACGACCGAGCGGATATCCGCGATTGCCGCCTCACTGTCGGTGCTGATGCCCTGGATGCCGACCACTTCAATACCGTACCCCAGACCAAAATAGCGGAAAGCATCGTGTGCGGTGACAAGGATACGCTGCTGCTCCGGAACGCTGGCTGCGCTGGCACTCACCCACTCATCCAGCGTCAGGAGCTGCTGCCGGTAGTTCGCGGCGCGCGAGCGGATGCCGGATTCACAATCGGGGGCGACCCTGACCAGAACGTCCGCCACCGTGGGCACGATCCGGGCCCAGAGCGAGGCATCCATCCAGAGGTGGGGATCCACTGCATAGCCCCCGGCCCCCTTGATCAGATCGTCGTCTTTCATCGACTCAGGTCCCACCGCAACAGTAGGCCTGCTTTCAGCCATCCTGGCGAGAACCTTACCGAGCTGGCCCTCCAGATTGAAGCCGTTGTAGAGAATCGCATCCGCGTTGCGCAGAAGCGGGATATCGCTGGGGCGCGCTTCATAGAGATGAGGGTCAATCCCCGGCCCCATCAGGGGTTCCACGCTGAGGCACTCACCCGCGATGTTGGCAGCCACATCCGCGATCATCCCCGTGGTGGTCACAACATCAGCGGCGCGCGCACCGGAGGCGCCCATCACGAGAACCGCCGAGAAGCTGAGAGCAACAATCCATCGCTGAACCGCCTGCGTCACCATTCCTCATGCTCCTTCAATCGGGTTGCGTAATGCCTTGTAGTTTACAAAAACTTTTGACACTCCCGCAAACTTTTTTAGCCAAGGCTAAACTGTGCAGCATGGCTATTGTCGAGACTCGGGGAGTTGGTTAGACTGGCCCTATGCCAACCTACTCCGACAACGGCCCCGACCCGTCCGAACAGGACACGAACCTGCCACCCCCCGAGCAGCACGCACGCCAGTATGCTGCCGTGAGAGACGCCCATGAGACCGAGCTGATCGAGGATTACGTCGAGCTCATCGGGGATCTACTGGATCATGCCGGCGAGGCGAGGGCCACGGACATCGCGGCTCGCATGGGCGTTCGCCAGGCCACTGTCGCCCGTATGATCAGGCGGCTTAACGATCAGGGGCTGGTCACCAACGAGCCCTACCGATCGATCTTCCTCACTGAACGCGGCCGCACCATGGCCGAGGAATCCCGCAAGCGCCACGGTGTGGTCCTCCAGTTCCTGCGAAGCCTGGGGGTGGATGACGCCACGGCCCGTATTGATGCCGAAGGCATGGAGCATCACGTCAGCGAGACCACCCTGGGGATCATGCATGAGTTCACCCGCAGACAGAATAATGGTGGCGACTGAGCGGAGGTCGTGGTAGGGTACCGCCCTGCGTTGTTCCCTCCGCCTTCCCCGGTCGTCCAGACGACCCCAGTTTCGCCGGTTGGTCTCCGCACGCTTATCGCGGACTGCATATTGCCAGGGCCATTCCCGACAAGCCGACAATCTGCCCTTCCCTGTTTACGGGGCATCGGGCAACACCCGCTCTGGCGTATTGAACAGGAAAGACTGAATGTCCTTTGATTCCCTCGGCCTGCGGGCTGAACTGAACCGTTCCATCAAGGAACAGGGTTATGACCAGGCTACCCAGATCCAGCAGCAGGCTATTCCGGCCGCCCTTGCTGGTCGCGACCTGATGGCCAGTGCCCAGACCGGCACCGGCAAGACCGCCGCTTTCACACTGCCGCTGCTGCAGAAGCTTTCCGAAGGCAAGTCACAGGGCGGCCGGCCGCGTGCCCTGGTGCTCACCCCCACCCGTGAGCTCGCCGCTCAGGTGGAAGACAGCGTGCGCACCTATGGCCGCCATCTCCCCCTGCGTTCCGTCGCGATCTACGGTGGCGCTGGCATTGGCCCGCAGATCCGTCAGCTCAAGAGCGGCATGGATATCCTCGTGGCCACACCCGGTCGCCTGATGGATCACATGGAACGCGGCACCGTGAACCTGTCCGACATTGAAGTGCTGGTTCTGGACGAAGCGGACCGGATGCTGGACATGGGCTTCCTGCCGGCGATCGAGAAAATCGCCCGCACACTGCCGGATGCCCGCCAGACCATGCTGTTCTCCGCCACCTTCTCCGCACCCATCCAGAAGCTGGCGCAGAAGTTCATGAACGAACCGGAACTGATCCAGACCGGCGAACGCAATGGCACCGCCGAAAGGGTCGACCAGAGCGCCTATATGGTCGACGGTGGCCGCAAGCGGGAACTGCTGACGCACCTGATCGGCACCCAGAACTGGCGTTCGGTTCTGGTCTTCACCCGCACCAAGCGCGGCGCGGACCAACTGGCCAAGCAGCTTGAGACTGACGGTATCCGCTCCGCCGCAATCCATGGTGACAAGAGCCAGGGTGCCCGCAACAAGGCCCTGAAAGAATTCAAGCACGAGAACGTTCGCGCCCTCATCGCCACGGACGTGGCAGCCCGTGGCATCGACATCGACCGGCTGGAATACGTGGTCAACTACGACCTGCCGGACAACCCGGACGACTATGTGCACCGGATCGGCCGCACCGGCCGTGGTGGCGAAAGCGGCTCCGCCGTGTCCTTCGTCAGTGGTCAGGAAAAGGGCCAGTTCAACAGCATCCGCAAGGTGGTCAGCCGGGAGATCCCCGCAGGCGTGGAAGCCGGTTTCGAGCCGGTCCAGAAGAGCGGCCCGGCCCCGAAACGCGGTGGTGGTGGACGCCCTGGTGGCGGTGGGCGCCCCGGCGCCGGCCGTAACGGTCCCCCGCGCCGTCGTTAAACCCGGACCTGCTCCGGTGTAGGAGCGAGCCCCGCTCGCGATTCTTTCCCATCGCGCGCAGAGCGCGCTCCTACAGGGTGACGCCTACGGCCACGTAGGCGCCATACCCCATCAACAGAACCACCCCCTCCAGGCGACTCAATCGCCGTCCGCTGACCAGGAACAGCGTCAGCAGTACCGCCGCACCCAGCATGATCCACTGATCGAACCACGCCATACGTGATGCCAGTGGCAATGGCTGCACCAGTGCGGATACCCCCAGAATACCCAGAATGTTGAAGATGTTGCTGCCCAGGATGTTGCCGATGGCCACGTCCGCGTGACGCCGGATTGCCGCCATGACCGAGACCGTCAGCTCCGGCAGCGAGGTGCCCACCGCCACCACGGTCAGCCCGACCAGCGCCTCGGAAAGACCCAATTCCAACGCGATATTGGTTGCGCCTGTCAGCAGAACCCGGGAGCCGGCAATGAGAAAGCCCAGACCGACTGCCAGCATCACAGAGCCCGTAACCTCCCTGCATATCCGTGAGACTCTGGTATACAGGCCGGAACGTCACGTAGCAACCCGCCCGGGACTGATCCATACTCCTCCCTGCTGAACACCAATAACCAACCAGCAGGAGCAACGCATGTTCAAGCATCAGGTGGTCTGGATCACCGGGGCTTCATCGGGAATCGGCGAGTCACTGGCCCTGGCGTTTGCCGGCCAGCAGGCGCGGCTGGTTCTCTCCGCCAGGCGCGAGGAGGAGCTGGAACGCGTGGCCCGGCGCTGTGAAAGTGAAACCGGCCTTCCCCGCAGCGCCATCATGGTGCTGCCACTGGATGTCGCCGAACTGGAAACAGCCTCCGGCAAAACCAGCCAGGTTCTGGAGCACTTCGGCCAGATCGACCTGCTGATCAACAACGCTGGCGTCTCCCAGCGTTCGCTCTGCCAGGAGACGGACCTCGCCGTCTACCAGCGGTTGATGGATGTGGATGTCATGGGCCAGATCGCCCTGACCAAGGCCGTCCTGCCCCACATGCTGGAACGCGGCCGGGGCCATATCGCGGTCACCTCCAGTGTGGCCGGCAAGGTCGGCGTACGTCTGCGCACCGGCTACTGCGCGGCCAAGCACGCGGTCATGGGCTTTTTCGATGCACTGCGGGCCGAGGTGGAAGACGAAGGCATCCAGGTTTCCACCATCGTGCCGGGATTCGTGGCGACCGCCGTGGCGGAGAACTCACTGGCGGCGGACGGCAGCGCCTTTGGTCAGGCGGACGAGGACAACGCCGGCGGCATGGATTCCGACAAGGCCGCGGAAGTCATCATCAATGGCCTGGGCCGGGGCAAGCGCGAAATACCGGTGGGCGAAGGCAAGGAAATGATGGCGCTGTGGCTCAAGCGGATATCACCGGAACTGGTCTTCCGGATGACCAAGAACCGCAAGTGACAGCGGCTTGCCAAATAGGCCGGAGCAGAAGCTGCTCCGGCACAGTGTCCCTCAGGGAAGGGCGGGAAAGCTGACTTCGGGCATCTCACCGGTCAGCGTGTGCAGGAAGGCTTCGATCTGGGCCACCTTCTCATCCGACAGTTCACGGTTGAGCATCTGGTCCGCCATCAGCTGAATCGCCTTGTCCAGCTCCTCAACGCTGCCATTGTTGAAGTAGGGATAGGTCACCGCGACGTTGCGCAGTGTCGGCGTCTTGAACTTGAATTTGTCCGACTCGTTACCGGTGACCACAAAGCGGCCTTGATCCGTGGAACCAGGCACCTCGAAACGGTGGTAATTGCTGTCCGTGAGGGCCGGTCCCCGATGGCAGGCGATGCATCCGGTATCAACAAACGCCTTCATGCCCTTTTTCTCCTTTTCATTGAGTGCCTGAAGGTCGCCCCTCAGATAACGGTCAAAACGGGAGTTGGGCGTATTAAGGGTCCGCTCAAACGTGGCTATGGCCTTGGCCACATTCTCCTTGTTGATGGGGTTGTCACCGCTGAACGACTGATTGAAAAGCGTACGGTAGACATCGAAGCTCTCCAGTCGGTCAATGGCCTCATCAAGGTCCATGGCCATCTCCACATCGGCCTCGATGGGGCCCAGAGCCTGTTCTTCCAGATCCTCGGCCCGGCCGTCCCAGAACTGGGCGTCCAGGAAGCCGGAATTCAGCACCGTGGGCGTATTGCGCTTACCCACCTGCCCCTGGTGCCCTGTGGCCCTCGGAATACGGTCCGTCCAGCCCAGCGCGGGGTTATGGCAGGTGGCGCAGCTGATCACGCCACTGGATGAGATCCGGGGCTCGAAGAAGAGCATCTTGCCCAGCTTCACCTTCTCCGGCGTCAGTGAGTTGTCCTCCGGGATCGGAGGCAGCGCCGGCAGCGGCTCGAAGCGGTCGCGGTAGTCACCGTAACCGTCACCGGCCACTGCAGGTGCCGTCAGTGTCAGGCAGCCCAGCAGGGCTGCAAGGCCGAGAATGCGTCCTGTTATCTTTTGCATGATCCCTCCGGATCTGTCACTTTTGAGACGGTTCCATTCAAACCCGCAACCCCGAAAATTAACCATGATTTAAGTCAACAGTTATGTACCGTTATCCACGCCCTCCCAGCTCCGAGATCACGCCCAGGCACGTGTTTGAGCAGCGCCGTTCACTGATGAAAGGCATGGCCGCCGGAGCGGTTCTGGGCGGTATTGGCACAAGCCCCGCGCTTCTGGCGCGGGAACTCGGAGACGTCACAGAGACGGGTTTCGGGCAGGACCTCTCCCCCACGCCCCTGGACGCCATACGCGGTTACAGCAACTTCTATGAATTCGGCACCGACAAGGACGACCCACGCGAGCATGCCCACCAGCTCCAGACCGACCCCTGGTCGGTGCGCGTGGACGGCCTGGTCGACAACCCCGGAACCTTTGCCTTGGAGGACCTGATCAACCGCTTCCAGCTGGAAGAGCGCATCTACCGCCTGCGGTGCGTGGAAGCCTGGTCCATGGTCATTCCCTGGATCGGCTTTGAGCTACGGCAATTGCTGAAGGCGGTGCAGCCCACTTCCGAAGCACGCTTTGTGGTCTTCGAGACACTCCATGACCCGGAGCAGATGCCGGGACAGAAGAAGGACCTGCTCGACTGGCCCTACCGCGAGGGGCTGCGACTGGATGAGGCCATGCACCCGCTCACGCTCATGGCGGTGGGCCTCTATGACGACCCTCTTCCCAAGGAGAACGGCGCGCCCATCCGCCTGGTCGTGCCATGGAAATACGGTTTCAAGAGCATCAAATCAGTGGTCCGCATCCGGCTCCAGAAGGAGCAGCCCACCAGCAGCTGGCAGGCGGTTCAGCCGGAGGAGTACGGCTTCTACGCCAACGTGAACCCGAACGTGAAGCACCCACGCTGGCACCAGGCCACGGAGCGCCGGGTTGGCGAGACCGGGCGGCGCAGGACACTGATGTTCAACGGTTACGAATCGGAAGTGGCGGACCTCTACAAGGGGATGGATCTGGAGAAACACTTCTGATGCCACAGCTTACTGGCATCCTGAAGCTGACAGGACTGGTAGCGGGCACGGTGCCGCTGGCGGCACTGGCCTGGGCTTGGGAAACCGGGCAGCTGGGTTTCATAGCTTCGGAGGCGCTGATCCACTGGCTGGGCAACCTCGGCCTGGGCGCCCTTCTTCTGACCCTGACCCTGTCACCGCTGAGCCGGCTCACGGGCAGCTACCTGCCGCTGGTCCTGCGGCGCCAGGCCGGACTCTGGGCCTTTGCCTATCTGGTGCTGCATGCGTTGGCCTGGAGCTTTCTGGACATGGGCGGCGATGCGGCATTGATCCGTTCGGAACTGGCAGAACAGCGCCACCTGCAGCTCGGGCTCCTGTGCCTGTTACTGCTGGCCCCCCTGGCTCTGACCTCGTTCCGGCGGGCACGGGAATGGATGGGCCTGTTACACTGGCTGCGTCTGCACAGGCTGATCTATGCCGCTGCCATCGGTGGCGTCATCCATCAGGCCATGGTGCAGAAGGTGCTTGAATGGCCCACGTTCCTCAGCGCGTCGATTCTGGCGGCTCTCCTGGCCTACAGAATCATCGGCGCACTGAGGCGCCGTCCCGGGAGTGCTGGAACATGAGCGAAGAACGGATACTGACGCTGATACGCCACGCCAAGTCCGGCTGGGACGACCCCAGCCTCAGCGACTTTGACCGCCCCCTGAATGAACGGGGCGAGCGGGACGCACCGGAGATGGCACGGCGCATGGCCGCACGCGGCGAATACCCGGACCGTTTCATTGCCAGCAGCGCGCGGCGGGCCCGGGAGACGGCGCTGGTACTGGCCCAGGGCACGGGCTTTCCGGAGGCGGACATCCGCTTCGAACGCAGCCTCTATCTGGCGGATACCCACCGACTGCTCGACGCCATCCGGAACCTGCCGGATCGGGCACGGGAGGTCTGGCTGGTCGGCCACAACCCGGACCTGACGGACCTTGCCAACCTGCTGGCTGGCCCGCACACCGACAACCTCCCCACCTGCGCGGTCTTCCGGATGGCATTTGAAGGAGGGTCCTGGGGGGACGTCAGTCCAGGTACGGGGCGCCTCCTGGTCTATGACACCCCGAAGAAGCCGTGGCAGGCTACCTGACATCCCCAACCCGGATCAGTTTCAGGGGATTGTCGCCTCCGTCCGATTCAGGTTCCTGTGCCAGAATGAGTTCATGGATCCCCCGAATCTCTGGATCGACGGACTCACACAAAAGCTCGTTATCCGGATTCCCGTGCGTTGTCACGACCAGCTGGTACCCGTCTTCAGGCGCTTCAGGCACCGGAAGCATTGGACTTCGATTCGGGTAGCGCAGACCGCTGACGATGGGTTCAGGGATCACCCCTTCCTCCGGCAGAGAGTTGGTTGCACCACACCCAGACTCAATCAGGTAAACATCCAGAGCTTCCTGCCGCTCAGAAGCCGCATTATCGATGCGCACACGTGCATTCGTTGCAACCGGTCGGGCATCATTGGTCAGAAAGGAAGCAGTTGCTGATTCGGCCGAATCCGTAGGCAGCTCTCTGAGCACCAGCGTTCCCGCATTGCCCTGCTTCAAGCCGATGCCATAGCAGTAATCACAAGCGCCATTACCTACTTCAAAATCAACGCTGTAGTTCCTCGCTGCAATATCAGGAATATAACCGCCGCCATCGGGCTCCTGTCCAATTGAAGCTATGTCGGTCCGGGAAAAAGTGCCGTCCTGTGCCGCAAAGTCCACGCTGTTTCCCGAGGCATTAACAAGGGCAAGTTCAGCCCGCTGCCGCTTATCCGGAATCCGCCGACTCTGCTCCCCGTCAACCTCAATCAGCGACAGGTCACTGTCACCCTCCCCCTGAACGCCGGTAGCAGGCGCCACCGCCAGCAGCAGATCATCCCCGGTATCCCAGCCTAGAACCGAGTCACTGTCATAGATGGCATCGCTTTCCCCGGCCCAGGTGATCTGAACGCGGTACACGCCCGACTGAACCCGGATGGCCTCGCTGGCGTTACCGTACGACAGGGTCGCATCCGGGCTGCCCGAGGTATCACCGCCCAGATACAGATCAACAGCCCCGGTATCGGGGGCAAGGTGGGCCGCCCGGAACCGCACATCCCTGTCCGGCTCATCCTCGTCTGAACCCGCCTCACCGTCGTCTTCCCCGTTGTCTTCTTCGTCCTCTTGGTCCTCGGGATCAAAGGGCTCGTCATCCTGCTCAAGCAGGATCGCGCGGGCACTGTCATCGGCCAGGGAACCCGCCAGCAGCAGGTCGTGGCGCATGCCCTCGGTAAGGTTGCCCTCAAGGTTGTCCAGAAGGGGCTCAGGCGCTTCCCTGCCGGTATAGCCCGCCGCCTCGAAACGGTGGTGATTGGCCGGCAGGCTGAAGGTAGCGACCTTTCCGTAGTCCAGTGTCTCCGCCCGCACCTCACCACCCGCTTCCAGGCGGAGGGAGGGCGCATCCGTCACGGCATGAAGCACACGGACATCCACGTCATCACCGACGACGGTATCATTGAAGGTTTCATCTCTCTGGCTCTCAAAGCAGCCGCTCAGCCCCAGCGTCACGGCTACCAGCAGTGCGGCCCTGGCAGGCGATTCCATGGTGTTCATCCTGTTCCATGAAGGTTCAGCGGCGGTTTTAACAGGATGCGGGAAGCGGCAAAAGCGACCGGCTCACACTACGGGCATGGGATCAGTCACAGCGTTCGAGTAGGCGGTTCCAGGCAGCGGCGTGGCGTGCCACCGCCTGGTCGAGGTCTTGCCAGACACTGTCTGAGCGCCGAATACGGAGGTTCCGGTTGATGAAGGGCATCATGGCGTCCGGCGGCGACGCGCCGGTAGCCTCTACCAGCGCTTCCAGGGCCCGGGCCATGCGGCGACCGTATCCCTGCACCTGCCGGATACGGGGCACCAGACGATCCAGATAATGCTTACGGTAGAGCGCCACCGCCCCCGCGTCCGTGGGGCAGCCCTGCACCGAAGCCAGGGCACGATCCAGGATACCGGCACTGTCGCCAAGACGGGCCTGCAGGGCCTCGGCACTGCGCAGCAGCTGCCCGAAGCGCGGCTCCCTGCGCCACTGGCGATAGTGCTCCGTCATGGCCGCCAGCCCTTCAGGCACCCTGCCCGGCTGCGCGGACGCCAGCATCGCAGCAGCCCCATAGAGACTCTCAATGAGCTGATCCAGCGACTCTTCCGGCAAAGACGCCGGCACGCGGCCGCCGGAACGGCTGACCAGCCGCGCCATCTCATCGCTGCCCCAGACGCCGTTCCACAGTGCCAGCGGGAGTGATTCCGCCCGCGCATCGTACGCTTTCTTCAGGGCCTTGGTTCGGGATTCGCTGTCGACCTTGGGCAGGCACGCCTCCACGGCGGCAAGAAAGCGCAGGTGGTATTCCATGCGTGTACCCGGATGCGCCACACGCCCCAGAACACTGGTCCGCTCACCGATCACCACCTGCAGTTCACAGCCGTAGAGGGACAGGAAATCCACCAGCCCCATGTCCAGTTCCGGCAGTTCCAGCCGGCGTTCACGGGGGCGCGGCAGGGGCTCGACCGTGGGGATGCGGGAAGGTTCGGGCGCCACACCGAAAGCCCCGGCAAGGGCGTCAACATAGGCCTCCGCACGGGCATCATTCTCCCCACCCGACCAGCAGCCCGCCAGGACCAGGGGCAACAGGACCGGCAGGAGAACGCGGGCCAGCGGCCTAAACGTCATACCGGCTGACCCGGTGGAGCAGCCGGTAGCGCTCGGCCAGAACCTGCGCCATGGTCGCCACGGCGATCTCCGGCGGCGCCTTGCTGCCGATACTGAAGCCAATGGGCGCATGGATACGCCCCATGCGGGAGTCCGTCACGCCCAGCTCATACAGGCGCTCCCGCCGCTGGGCGGCGGTGCGCTGTGACCCCATGGCGCCGATATAGAACGCATTGCTCTCCAGGGCGGCCAGCAGGCCCATGTCGTCAATGCGTGGGTCATGCCCAAGCGCCAGAATCGCGCAATGCGCATCATTGAAGTCACGCTGGATAAGATCGTCCGGCAGGCAGGCATGGCACTCGATACCCGGTTCCTCCCAGCCTTCCAGAAACAGCGGGCGTGGTTCGCAGAGCGCGACACTGAAACCATTCATCAGGGCCATGCGGCCGACGTAGCGAGCCACTTCCCCGGCCCCGATCATCAGCATGCGCGAGCTTGGACCAATGGTGTGCAGGAACTCCTGTTCATGCTCCTCAACGCGCTCAGGCACCGAGGCACCGGCGAACTGCCAGTCGCCGCTGGCCCAGTTCACACGCCGGGTCACCGCCCGGCGCTCGGCCAGATCATCCAGCACCCGGGCGACCGGGCCGGCATGGCGATCCGGATCCAGAACCTCCACCACCAGCCGCATGCGGCCGCCGCAGGGCAGCCGCCAGCGCTCCTGCTCCTCTTCGGTTACGCCGTGGTCCACCAGCCTGGGGGCTGTGGAAAGCGGTTCCCCCCCTTCCACTACCTCCCGGATCAGGGATTCCTCCAAGCAGCCCCCGGAGACCGAGCCCGACCACTCACCGGCGGCGTTGACCGCCAGCATGGAGCCCGGTGGGCGCGGCGAGGATCCCCAGGTGCGCAGAACGGTGCACAGCCAGGCCCGCTCGCCGCGGGCCAGCCAGCGGCTGACATGCTCTATGACCGAAAAAGCCGGATCCTGATTCGCTTCAGGCATCGGCGCTCCCTGCCTGGAAGGGAGTACGCCGCTGGCGTTCACCAGTGAGTGCAAACAGAGCGTTGCCCAGGGCCGGAATTGCCGGCGGTGTTCCGGGTTCACCCACGCCCTGCGGATCTTCCCCGTTCTCCACCAGGATAATGCTGAGTTCCGGTGTCTCGTCGTGGCGCATCAGTGTGTAGTCGTGGAAGTTGCTCTGCTGCAGGCGGCCGTTCTCATCCCAGTCCACCTCGCCATAGAGGGCTGCCGTGAGGCCGAACAGAATGCCGCCTTCCATCTGCATGCGCACAATATCCGGATTCACCATGCGACCACAGTCCGCGGCACAGGTCACCCGGTGAACACGGATAGCGCCGTCTTCAATACTGGCCTCCACCACCTGCGCCACGAAAGTGCCGAAGCTGCGGTGCAGGGCCACACCCCGCGCCCTGCCCTCGGGAAGGGATCCGCCCCAGCCAGCGGCTTCCGCCGCCCGCTCCAGCACCGCACGGTGCCGGGGGCTGTCCTCCAGATGACGCAGGCGGAACGCTACCGGATCCTCGCCGGCCCGTTGGGCCAGCTCATCCATAAAGGTCTCCACCGCGAAGCCATTGTGGGAATGGCCAACGGAGCGCCAGTAGCTGACCGGCACCCCGGCATCGGAGTGGGTATGGCGCACCCAGAGGTCCGGGACGGCATAGGGCACATCCACAGCGCCCTCAATGGCGGAATGGTCCTTGGGGGTGAGGAAGGTATCCTCGGTCATTCGCCCCACCGACGCCAGGGTGTTGTAGAACATGCGTGGTGCCCAGGGGTACTGGGCGGCGGCCGCGTTGCGGGCGAACCAGTCGAAGATGAGCGGGCCCGTGATCTGGTGATCCCAGGCCGTGACGCGCCCGTCAGCCAGAGCGCCACGAAAGCGGTGCAGCATAGCCGGGCGGAAGACGTCATGGCGGATGTCGTCCTCACGGGACCACACCAGCTTGATGGGTTCCTTTCTGTGGCTGGCGATCTCCGCCACCTCTTCCACATACTCCTGGGTCAGGCGCCGACCGAAACCACCGCCCAAAAAGGTGGTGTGCACCCTGATCTCACCCGGGGAATAGCCACTGGTGCGTGCCGCCGCAATCCGTGCCAGATCGGGCCCCTGGGTGGGTGCCCAGACCTCCAGCCCCCGGTCCGTGACCATGGCGGTGGCGTTCTGGGGCTCCATGGTGGCATGCGCCAGGAAAGGCGCCTCGTATTCGGCCTCCAGCACCTCATCCGCGTTCTCAAGCACACCGGCGGCATCGCCCTCACTGCGCTCGGTATCACCGGCGCTGTCATCCGCCGCCTGACGATACTGGCGGAAGACCGAATTCTGGGTAACCTTCACCGCATCGGACTCGTCCCACTCAATGCTCAGCTCACCCCGCGCCTTCATGGCCTGCCAGTAGCTTTCCGCCACCACGGCAACGCCACGCTCAATGGCCAGCACATCGATCACACCGGGCAGCCCCCGTGCCCTGGAATCGTCAAAGGCCACAAGACGCGCGCCGATGGCCGGTGGCCGTGCCACCACCGCATAGCGCATCCCCTCCAGCTCCACATCAATACCGAAGCGGGCCTGGCCCGTGACCTTGGCCAGGGCATCCAGGCGACGGTTGTGTTTACCAATGTAGCGGAAGTCTTCCGGGCGACGCAGTGTGACCTGTTCGGGCATGCTCTGGCGTGCCGCCAGTGCCAGCAGGTCCTTATAGGCTATCCGCTGGGTACCGTCCGGGTGCAGCACATGGCCGTCTCCGGTGGTCAGTGACGCAACCGGCTCCTGCCAGACCTCCGCAGCCGAGGCCAGCAGAACCGCCCGCACCCTGGCACCGGCCTCGCGCACCCGCTCCCAGC
>NZ_CAJXMA010000022.1:0-37141 GCF_913056445.1 uncultured Halovibrio sp. | reverse complement strand
GCCACCCTCAACCGGGGTTACGCCATTGCCGAGGACGACAGCGGCAGAATCCTGAGAAACGCCGTACAGCGCGCCCCCGGAGACGCAGTCCACGTGCGGCTCGGAGAGGGTACTCTGGACTGCCGTGTCGAGAACGTGAATACAGGTGATGAAAACGCTTGACGTGACTCCCCACAGCACCGATACTGCATTTGCTGCACACGTTAAGCGGCTCTTGTAAGTGAAAGCATTACGACGACCTGCATCAGGACTCCTCGTTCGTTCCTCACCGAAAGGCCTTCAAGCGTCCCAGCTCAAAGCATCCACAATACGGTGGGTGTGAAAGAAAATCGTGTTTTTTAAGGAAAGTGCATCATGTCTGATCTCAATACTGGTCGCGTCAAGTGGTTCAACGAAGCAAAAGGCTTCGGTTTCATTGCTCGCGAAAACGGCTCTGACGTATTCGTACATTACAGTGCGATCAACGGAACCGGTTTCCGGACGCTGACCGAGGGGCAGGAAGTCCAGTTCGCTATTACGCAGGGCCCGAAAGGTCCGCAGGCGGAAAACGTAACCGCCGTGTAAAGCGACCGCAGGTCGAAAAGCCCGGCTCATTGAGCCGGGCTTTTTTTTGTTGTAAAAATCATATTCCACCCTGTACCGACCCCTTTCCTCCCCCTGTTATACTCTGCCCGACAATCGACCAAATAGCCTGAGACGATTGCATTCATAATCATAATCACAATCCCGTCCGCCGGCGTATAACGCCAACCACAGAATCCGCCGGCTATCAGAACGGAGTTCAGCAGCCTGAAGGTTCCTTTGAAGGGAAACAGGTTCTGGACCATGCTGTTGAACGGGAATACCAAGGGGAGAAGTCCATGAAGACGGTTGTCAGTATCAGCCTGGGGCCCGCCAGGCTCGATTATGACCTTGAGACCGAGTTTCTTGGTCAGACCATACGCGTCATCCGGATCGGCACCGATGGCAGCGTCGATCGCGCCGAAACCGCCATTCGTGAGTGGGAGCCGAAAGCCGACGTGGTCGGGCTGGGCATGGTGCAGGACCATTACCAGGTCGGCACCCATACCATTACTCACGAAGACACCAAACGGCTGCAGGAGGCCGTTCAGTCAGTACCCGTAACCACCGGGGCAACGCTGCGCAGCATCCTCCAGGACTGGGCCGTGCGCCACACCCAGCTGGAGCTGGAGGAATGCTTCAATAACGCCAAGGTGCTGTTCCTGAACGGTCAGGCCAACTACCGCCCGGCCCGTGTATTCAGCGAATACACCGAGAACCTGTTCTTCGCCGACCCGGTGACCCAGCTCGGCGTACCCAAGATGCTCACCTCGCTGAGCCAGCTTGAGAGTTACGCCGCCGGCACCGGCCCCATCCAGTCATGGCACATCGGCGACACCGTTGGCCGGCTGCCGGTTGCCAAGAATGTGACTGACTACGTGCTGCGTAAGGGTGCCCAGAACGCCGACGTCATCGCGGCCCGCTACAACGAGCTGGAGGCCATGGGCCTGGAAGAGCTTGCCGGCAAGACCGTGCTTACCGCCTCCGTCTCCGATGAACGCCTCAAGGAGCTGGGGGATCGTGGCGTCAACGTCGTCATCGACTACACCCCCCAGATCTTCAATGAGACCGTGGGCGTGAACGTTGTCGAGGCGATGATCCTGGCCGCGCTCGAGCGTTCGCCGGCCGAGATCACCCATGACGACTACCTGGAAATCATTACCAATGAGGGCATTGAGCCGCGCATTCTGTATCCCTCCGGGTACAAGCGCATCAGCCGCTTCGCCTTCGTGATCCACCCACTGTCACAGCAGTATTTTCGCAACGCCAAACCGCTGGACACGGTGGCAAACTACGCGCCCAAGGCCTTCATGAACACGGTGGAAAAGGTGATGGCCTACTCACCACCCTTCGTCTATTCACGGGTGACGGGGATCAAATCCCCCACCGGCGCAGAGGCCGAGGGCTGGCTGATCACCGTGGGGGGCACGCCCAAGGAGATCATGGCGCACAGTCCGGAATTCACCTACCGACGCCTGCTGGCAGCGGCGCGGCTGGCCAAGCGCCTGGGCGCCCAGATCATGGGTCTCGGAGCCTTCACCAAGGTCGTCGGCGATGCTGGCCTGACTGTCTCCAAGCGCTCACCACTGCCGATCACCACCGGCAACAGCTACAGCGCCTCCGGCGCCCTCTGGGCCGCACACGAAGCGCTCAAGAAGCTGGGGCTGGTGGAGATTGGCGAGAACAACAAGGCCAAGGCGAAGGCCATGGTCGTTGGCGCCACCGGCTCCATCGGTGCGGTCTGCGCGCGCCTGCTGGCGAAGGCCGTGGACGAGGTCTACATCGTGGCCCGCGAGTCCGCCCGGCTTCTGGCGCTCAAGGAATCCATCATGAAGGAGACACCAGAGGCCAAGATCCACGTCACGTCCAACCCCAACAAGTACCTACGGGACATGGACATGATCGTGACCTCTACATCGGGGGCTGGCAAGCGCATCCTCGATATTATGGAGGTTAAGCCGGGCTGCGTGATCACCGACGTGGCACGGCCACTGGATATCCCGCCGGAGGACGTGGCCAAGCGCCCGGACGTGCTGGTGATCGAGTCCGGTGAGGTCGAGTTGCCTGGCGATGTGAAGATGAAGAACATTGGTCTGCCGCCCAAAGTGGCCTATGCCTGCCTGGCGGAAACCATTGTTCTGGCGCTCGAAGGGCGCTACGAGACCTTTACCGTGGGTCGCGAGATCGAGTGGGAAAAGGTCCGCGAGATCTACAAGCTGGGGCTCAAGCACGGCATGAAACTGGCCTCCATCTCCGGGGTCAACGGCGTGTACACGGACGAGGATTTCGACCGGGTACGCACCCTTGCCATGGAGAAACGCGGCATCAAGCCGGCCGAGTCCGGCAGCAAGGGCGGGAAGAAGAAGGCGGCAGCCTCCTGACAACGGCCCTTTCAGAAGAAAACCGCGGCTCCGGCCGCGGTTTTTTTATGGCCGGTTCAGGAGGACCGGAAGCTCGCCAGGCACTCACCACAGATACGGGCCCCGGCGCCATTGCTCACCATGGCGCCGACTTCGGCCTGAGGGCGCCCGCAGAATGAGCACTGCCCATCCGCCTGCGTCCGGTGAACCTGTTCGTCATCCCGCAACCCCAGCCGGCGCGCAATGGCATCCATCTTGTCGTCATCGAGCTGGCTCGCGAGCGATTCAATCTCGCGGTCCAGCTCCTGGTCATCATCACTCATGGTTACGGTTCCCGGTTGGATGTTGGCAGACGGCCCTCACGCGCCAGCCGGCGCTGGACCCAGCGGTGATAGAGCGCCGACACAAGGCGCTTGATCGGCCCCAGAGACAGCAGCCAGGCCAATGGCTTCAGAACCGGAACCCGCCCCATCAGCAGGATATAGGCTGCCATCTCGCTGTGGATGCGCCCATCCGCATCCTCGACATGGAGCTCCTGCAGGGCCTGATCCGGATCGATCCCCCGTTCACGCAGGGATGCCTCCTGGCCAGTGATGTCGAACCAGACCACACTCCGGCCCGCTTTTCCGGCCAGGCGTTCATAGACCTGCCGGTCCCGGATACAGGCCGGGCAGGAGCCATCGTAGTAAACCACTAACCGGCGCTTCTGGCCGCCCATGATGACCTCCCGCCATGGTGTTGTCAGCCCAGAGGGACAGCGCTACTCTCTGGGAACTTTCAACCATCATAACGAACAGGGAACGGGGAAGCCCATCATGGGAGAAGCAAAGAACCGCCAGAAGACCGGAAAACCCAGCCCGCTGAGCCGCAAACGCCGCCGCCAGCGCCTGATTGGTGGCAGCCTGTTCGCCGCGGCCCTGCTCGCCGTGATCGGTGGCGTGTTCTGGCTGACCAGTCCCTCGCTTTCCGGGCCCACCGCGCTGCCCACAGCCGAAGACCAGCCACCGTTCCCGGCCGAACGGGACCGCCTCGGTGTGCGCATCGGTGATCCCGACGCGCCAGTGGTCGTGCGCGAATTCGCGGATTACCAGTGCCCGGCCTGCGCTGACTTCGCGGCCAACCATGACCGGCTGATGGAGGAGTACGTGGAGCCCGGCAAGGTCCGCTTTGTATTCTTCGACCTGCCTCTGCGTCAGCACCAGAATGCCGTTCCAGCGGCCAAAGCGGCGCGCTGCGCCGAGGACCAGGATGCCTGGAAGCCGATGCACGACCGTCTGTTCGAGCGCCAGAATGACTGGAGCAGCGCGGACAATCCGCAGCGCCTGTTCAGCGACTACGCCGCGTCTCTCGGGCTGGAAAGGCGGGCTTTCGAACGCTGTATGGGGCTGGATCGGGTTGAGCGTGAAATCCGGGAGAGCCGCAACCTGGCACGGGACCTGAGAGTCACCAGCACCCCTACGGTGATGGTGGACAATATCCCCCTGAGGCGCGCCAACTGGGCCCAGCTGGAAGCCGTTATAGAGCGCGAGCTGAACGCCGCTCAGTGAGCCTCCGGCAGGCTCGCAGGCGTCAGTTTCCCGGCGTTGTCACAGGTCGCCCTGCCACCGGCGCGTGAAAGCCGGATGCTGTCGCCTTCGCTGATGCCCAGCGCCGCCGGCAGCCCCTGGTTCACCTCCAACGCCATCCAGTGATCCACCCCTGCCGGATAGCTGGGACACCCGGAACCGGACGCCTCCAGACACGGAGCCATATCCTGCACGGAACGCACCACGCCCTGGCCGTCCAGGAACAGGATGGTCAGTGGAATGCGTGTCCGGTGCATCCAGAAGCTGTTGTCCGGCCCCTGCTGGCGGGGATAGACAAACAGCATACCGGCACGCCGCGACAGCGCTTTCCGCCCACTCAAACCCTTCTGCCGGGCGGAGGGCGTAACGGCAAGTTCCGCCTCCAACGGAATCAGGCGCTCATCAGCAGGCAGGCAGAGGGTAATGGAGCCTCCAGGGGCCTCCCCGGTAACGCTGCCGCAGCCAGCAATCAAGGCCATGACAATGGGCACCAGCACGCGCACCGTCATCGTTTCCCCCTGAAACGGAAATACACGAACAGACGTCCGTGATTATCCCTGTCCTTGTCCAGGCGATGGTAACGCTGCTTGATGTCCTTGCGATCCAGGAAGCGCAGGACGCGCTTCTTGAGCTGACCACTGCCCTTGCCGGGGATGATCTCGACGGTCGGAACGCGCTTGCGCTCCGCCTCGTCGATGATGTCCTCCAGCGCCTGCTCGATCCGATCCCCCTTATTGAAAATGGGATGCAGATCGAGCGTCAGCTTGGCCATGGCATCACTCCCCGGTGATGACGGAAAGCAGACCAGTGGCGTTAAGGAAGATGAACAGCACCGCCGCGGGCGCAACAATGCGGGTCACCCACAACCACAGGAGGAAGAGGTTGTGGTGGTTGTGGGTATCGAGTTCCGCGGCCACTGTCGTGGTGCGCATCTTCCATCCCACAAACAGCGCTACAAAGAGCCCGCCCAGCGGCAGCAGGATATTGCTGGAGATGAACTCGATGGTATTGAAGATGGTCATGCCCGGCAGCAGATGAAAGCCGGACCAGGCATTCATGGAAAGGCCGCAGGCAGCGCCAAGCAACCAGATCAGGGCGGAGATGATGGCCGCCGCCTTGACCCGGCCTCCGCCGAAGGATTCGGAGAGGTAGGCAACAGCGGGCTCAAGCAGCGACATGCCGGAGGTGATCGCCGCCACCGACAACAGCGCGAAGAAGACAACACCAAGCAGCGCACCGAAGGTGATCTCACCGAAGACGATCGGCAGGGTCTGGAACACCAGCCCCGGGCCCTCGCCTGGCTCAAGGCCAACCGTGAACACGATCGGAAAGATCGCGAAGCCGGCCAGCAGCGCCGTCAGGGTGTCCATGCCCACGATCCATCCAGTGCTGACCGGAATGGAGTTCTCCTGCGGCAGATAGGCCCCGTAGACCATGATCGCGCCCATACCCAGGCTCAGCGTGAAGAACGCCTGCCCCAGGGCCGCCAGCACGGTGTCTCCGTCCAGAGCACTGAAATCCGGTGTGGCAAGGAAGGTCATGGCATCACCAAAGCCTTCCGTGGTCACGCCGTAGACCACCAGCCCCACCAGCAGGATAAAGAGCAGGGGCATCAGCAGCGTCACCGCCCGCTGCAGGCCCTTCTTGACGCCTGAAGCCACGATGCCGAACACAATCAGCATAAAGAGCGTGTGCCACCCAAGTACGGCGGAAGGGCTGCTTACAAGCCCATTGAACATCCCTTCGGCGGAATCCGAGGTCATGCCGGCAAAACCACCGATCAGGGCCTCATAACCGTAATAGAGGGACCAACCCCCAACGACGCTATAAAAAGACAGGATCAGGAAACCGGCGATCACGCCCATCCAGCCGACCAGGGCCCATTTCTGGTTGAGCCCTTCCTCCCGGGCAATCAGCCGCAGGCTGTTGATGGGGCTGCGCCGGCCCTTGCGACCAATGGTGACCTCACCAATGATGATCGGCAGGCCAACCAGCAGGATGCAGGCGAGATACAGTATGACGAAGGCGGACCCGCCGTTTTCGCCCACCAGATAAGGGAAACGCCACAGATTGCCCAGGCCCACGGCGGAACCGGTGGCAGCAAGGATGAAAATCAGACCACTGGACCACTCACCGTGGACCGAGCTTCGCTTCTCATTCATGGTTGAGCCCTTCCCGCTTCTTCTGTTGTTTCTGAAACCTTTGTGTAACCGCGAAACCCTAGCCGCTATTAATCACCGGATCAATACTGAGGCGGCTCAGACCGGCGTAAACCAGGGCCCTGCCGCCACAAAATGCGGGTTGTACACACTTTCCTTGCCATAGAGCAGCGGCTCCCCCTCAAAGGTCAGGACGCAACCACCGGCCGCCTCCAGCACCGCCTGGGCGGCACCGGTATCCCATTCACAGGTCGGCCCCACCCGCGGGTAGATATCCGCCTCGCCCTCGGCAATCCGGCAGAACTTCAGCGACGACCCGGCCTGCACCAGACAATGCGGCCCCAGACTCTCAATGAACGCCTCCGTCTCCGCGTTCATATGGTTCTTGCTCGCCACCACCCGCTTCTCATCCGGCGGCTCAGCCACCTGAAGGCGCACCGTCTCGCCATCCTTGCGGCGGAATGCCCCGCTGGACCGCGTCCCCCAGTACTCAATACCCAGGGCTGGCACCGTCACCACACCCAACACGGGAACCCCGTTCTCGATCAGCGCAATGTTCACCGTGAACTCACCGCTCTGCTTGATGAAATCCTTGGTGCCGTCGATCGGGTCCACCAGCCAGAACCGGTCCCAGTCACGGCGCTGCTCCCAGGCCACCTCTTCCTCTTCGGACAGGATCGGCAGCTTCGGCGACAGTGACCGAAGGCCCTCGACGATCCGGTGATGGGACGCCATATCCGCCTCCGTCAGCGGGCTGTCATCCTGCTTCTGCGTCACCTCATAGTCCTGGCGATAGAACGCCATGATCTTCTCACCAGCATCCGCCGCAATGGCCAGAACCTCGGGAACAAGCGCGTCGTAATCCATGCAGACAATCCGTAACGGGTGGCTTTAATGGGCGGAATTGTGGCGCCAGCGCCGGGCTGAGTCCAGTCACCCACGATTTTTGGCGGCAGTTTCGTTATAATGGTTGACCAATCGTTAACCGTACCGGCCTGATCCGCGCTGGATCGGAAAGGGTCCGGCAGCCTCTGACGGGAAGCTCTGGAGCCATGGATGGCGGAAGAGCAGCCTACATGGGTTTGCGCGATTAAGCGCAAACGGGTTTACACGGATGTAAACCCAGGACTTTTCAGTGAAGCAGGACTGCGCAACTGAAAAGTACTCGTGGCGATTCCCGTCAGAGGCTGCCGGACCCTTTCCTGGCTGCCACCTTTACAGGCTGGTACCTGACCAGGGGACCGGACACCGCCATGAGTGATCGCCAGAAACCCCGCAGCGGCGAAAAATTCCGCAGCGAACACGGCATCGCCGCCATCAAGGACGGCCAGAAAGCCTCCCGCGCCCAGGAAGTCGAACGCACCCGCAAGCCCTCCTGGCTGCGTGCGCGTATGCCCGGCGGCGAGCGCTTCGAGCAGGTCAAGCGCAACGTCCACGAGCACCGCCTCAGCACCGTCTGTGAGGAATCACACTGTCCCAACATGGGCGAATGCTGGAACAACGGCACCGCCACCATCATGGTCATGGGCTCTGTGTGTACCCGGGCCTGCCGCTTCTGCGCCGTCGACACCGGCAACCCCAAGGGCTGGCTGGATCAGGACGAACCCGAGAACACCGCCCACTCCGTGGAAATGATGGGCCTGCGCTACATCGTGCTCACCTCCGTCGACCGGGACGACCTGGACGACTTCGGCGCCGGCCACTACGCCGACTGCGTGCGCGCCATCAAGCGCCGCACCCCGCACGTGGCCGTGGAAGCCCTGACCCCGGACTTCGACAACATCAACGAGCACGTTGAGACCGTTGTGGACTCCGGACTGGAAGTCTTCGCGCAGAACGTGGAAACCGTGGAGCGGCTGACTGAGCGCGTCCGTGACCCGCGCGCCGGTTATAAGAAGACACTGGACGTGCTCGAGCATGCCAAGAAGCACAACCCGAAGGTCATCACCAAGACCAGCCTGATGCTGGGCCTGGGCGAGACCGAGGAAGAGATCCTGGAAACCATGGACGATCTGCGCGCCATCGGCGTGGATATCGTTACCTTCGGCCAGTACCTCCAGCCCACAAAGAACCACCTGCCCGTGGAACGCTGGGTGACTCCGGAGGAGTTCGAGTGGTATCGCGAGAAGGGCCTTGAGAAGGGCTTCCTGGAAGTGCCCTCCGGCCCCATGGTCCGCTCCAGCTACCGGGCGGACCGGGTGTTCGAACAGAACAACCTGGGGCTGTCAGAGGCACCGGAGGTCCCGGGCGCGGAGCCGGACCCGAATATCATTCCGGTCAAGACCGTCGGCTGAGGGTCTTTCGCTTGTAGGAGCGCGCTTCGCGCGCGATATTCGTTTCAGTAAGGCCCCTGGGGGGCCAATCGCGAGCAAGCTCGCTCCTGCGTTACAGGACGGCTGCGGTATCCACCGCCGTGGCGTTCACACACCGCGCAACAGACGACAGCAGCGCCTGGAGCGTTGCTGACGTCGTGTCCTCGGCCAGCGCCGCCGCGCTGTAGACCTCGCCGTTCACCTGGATCCGGATGCAGGCAAGCGCATTGGCACTGGTGCCCTCGCCCAGCGCGAACTCATCGTAGGCCTCCACGGCTACCTTCACGCCATGGCGGTGCTGCAGTGCATCCACCACGGCCTCAACCGCGCCCTGGCCGCCACCCTTGAGTTCAGTACGCTCGCCATTGCCCACCACGACCGACGCCTGGACGCCATCATCCGTGCGGTGCAGGTCGTAGGTATGCAGTGTCCAGCCCTTGGGTACCTGCAGGTAGTCCCGCTCGAACAGCTTGTGGATGGTGGATGAATCCACTTCGCCACCGGTGATCTCCGCCTCCTTCTGGACCACCTTGGCGAACTCGATCTGCAGCCAGCGCGGCAGGCTGATGCCGTAGTCGCGCTCCAGCACCATGGCCACGCCGCCCTTCCCGGACTGGCTGTTGATGCGCACCACTTCCTCGTAGCGCCGGCCGATGTCCTTGGGATCGATGGGCAGGTAGGCCACGTTCCAGATGTCGTTCTCGCCGTGCTTGGCCATGCACTTGCGGATGGCGTCCTGATGGCTGCCGGAGAAGGCCGTGAACACCAGCTCGCCCGCCCAGGGATGGCGCGGGTGTGTGGCGATCTCGGTGCAGGCCTCAACCACGTCCACGATTTCGGCCATACCGGAAAGATCCACTTCCGGATCAATGCCCTGGGAGTACAGGTTCATGCCGAAGGCCACCAGATCCATGTTGCCGGTACGCTCGCCATTGCCCAGCAGCGTGCCCTCGACCCGGTCGGCGCCGGCCATGACCGCCAGCTCCGCCGCCGCAATAGCACAGCCACGGTCGTTATGGGTGTGGACGCTCAGGCTGAAGTGATCGCGATACCTCACGTGGTCACAGAACCACTCGATCTGATCCGCGAACACGTTGGGCGTGGCCATCTCCACCGTGGCCGGCAGGTTGATGATCACCTGCTGGCCCTGGTCCGGGCGCCAGACGTCATTAACCGCATCCACCACCTCTACGGCGTAATCCACCTCGGTCGCGGAGAAGCTTTCCGGGGAATACTGGAAGATCCACTCCGTATCGGGATAGTTCTTCGCATGGCGCTGGACTTCCTTCGCACCGTCCACCGCGATCTGCTTCACGCCTTCCATATCCATCTCGAACACCTGCTCACGCTGGGCGGTGGAGGTGGAGTTGTAGACGTGAACGATCGCACTGTGTACGCCGTCCAGCGCCTCAAAGGAGCGCTTGATCAGGTCGGGCCGTGCCTGGGTCAGGATCTGGATACTGACGTCTTCGGGGATGCGATCCTCACTGATCAGCTTGCGGCAGAAATCAAAGTCGGGCTGACTGGCGGCCGGGAAGCCGATCTCGATCTGCTTGTAGCCGAGCTTCACCAACAGGTCGAACAGGCGCTGCTTCTGCGCGATGTTCATGGGCTTGACCAGTGCCTGATTGCCATCGCGCAGATCCACCGCGGAATAAGTCGGCGCCTTCTCGATGACCTTATCCGGCCAGCGCCGATCGGACTTGTTGAGCGGCTTGAAGGGCCGGTACCTGCGATGGTCAAAAGCCATGATCTGCTCCTTCTCTGCGTTGCCTGCTGTGCCTGAAATCGGATCAAGGCATCGGGGAACCCGTCCACGCGGCTTCCCGGATGCCTCTGTCTATCATCAATACTGTGGTCGAAACACCAGCGGCACAAGCGTGGGGCAAGCCCCGGGGCCTGCCCTGCCGCCGCGCCTGCGCTGCGGAGGGTGGATCACACCGTCTGCTCCGCTTTCGGGTGCTTTTGGCACCCGGTCCAGGGTGGCGTCGCGGACCGCCACCGACGGCCCCTGGTGCGGGGCCGTCTTTCCGGAAGCCTGGCCCGGCGCGGTAACGCCGGCTCACCTCCCGGGGACATGTCCAAGGTAACCAAAATACCGAGCAATGTGTTTGCGAATTTGTGGTTATTTCCGACTTTTAAGCAATATTATGCTACTATCAATCCATAAATTGGCAAATAATAGCTAACCCACGAAAAACGGCGTTATTCCATGGCAAAAACAGACTCGGAACTGGTCCGGATCGACCGCATTGATCGCCAGATCCTGGAATACCTGCAAAAAGACGGCGGCCTCACCAACCAGCAGCTGGCAGAGCGCGTTGGCCTATCCCCCTCCCCATGCTCACGCCGCGTGAAGGCACTGGAGGAGGCCGGCATCATCCTGGGCCGCAAGACCCTGCTGGAACGGCGCAAGCTCGGCCTTTCACTGACGGTCATCCTGCAGATCGGCATGGACCGCCATACCCCGGAACGCTTCCAGGAATTCGAGGACCAGGTCTCCACCTACCCGGAAGTCCAGGAACTCTACCTGATCACCGGACAGCAGGCGGACTACATCCTCAAGGTGGTGGTGCCGGACATGGAGCACTACCAGCAGTTCCTGCTCAACAAGATTACTCGCATCACCGGCGTCAGCGGCGTGCACTCCAGCTTCGTGATGCGGCGTGTGATCGACAACACGGAGCTGCCGCTGAAGTACCTCTGAAGGCGGGCTCAGGTTTGCAGTGGCTGCTCATCCGGCGGCGCCCCCTCATCACATTTCTTGCACGCGAGCGCCGTGCCGAGCATTGAATCACGCCCCTCGGGGGTGACCACCCAGGGGCGGTTGATGAATGGCGGGTCATGGCGTACGTGCTGATTGTGACCACAGGCCAGCTGCGCCACCCAGTGCCCCTCCTCATCCCGGTGATAACCCGTGATCGGCTGTCTCATGGCAGGGAATAGGTCCCGCTGACATGAGCCACCAGTTCATCACTGCCCTCGGAGAACAGCTGCACCTCGCAGAAGGCGTTGCGGCTGCCCAGTTTCAGAACCTGACCACGGGCGATCAGATCGCAGCGACCCGGCTTGCGCAGGAAGTTGATGTTCAGGTTGCTGGTGACCGCCATCTGCACTTCTCCGAGCGCCCCCAGGACCGCCGCATACATGGTGGCATCCGCCAGCGCCATCTGTACCGGGCCGGAGAGCGTGCCGCCCGGGCGCACCATACGCTCGCTGAAGGGCACACGGGCAGTGGCCGCGTGGTACTCAATGAGTTCCACGCGGAAATCAATATCCTCGGCCATCGGCACGCCGTCCCGGATCAACTGCTGCACTTCCTCGGCACTCAACTTCATGCTGTCTCTGCCTCCCGATTACTGCTGGCGTAACCGCCACCCTGTACCCTGGCCGGCGGACTTCGTAGAATAACCCCCACTTACCGAACAGTCATCTTTGCATCATCCAGACGGACTCAGCCCCTATGCGAGCAAGCCAGTACCTGATCGCCACCCTCAAGGAAACCCCGGCAGACGCTGAAATTGTCAGCCACCAGCTGATGCTTCGCGCCGGCATGATCCGCCGCCTCGCCGGTGGCCTCTACACCTGGCTGCCACTGGGCCTGCGCGTGCTGCGCAAGGTTGAGCGGATCGTGCGCGAGGAAATGGACCGGTCCGGCGCCCAGGAAGTGCTGATGCCGGCCATTCAGCCGGCCGAGCTCTGGCAGGAGAGCGGCCGCTGGGAGGAGTACGGTGACGAACTGCTGCGCCTGAAGGACCGCCACGAGCGTGACTTCTGCTACGGCCCCACACACGAGGAAGTGATCACCGACATCGCCCGTAACGAGCTCAAGAGCTACCGCGACCTGCCGGCGAACTTCTACCAGATCCAGACCAAGTTCCGGGATGAGCGCCGTCCGCGCTTTGGCGTGATGCGTTCCCGCGAATTCCTGATGAAGGACGCCTATTCCTTCCATGCCAGCTCGGAGTCACTGGACGAGACCTACCAGGTGATGGTCGACACCTACAGCGCCATCTTCCGTCGCCTGGGCCTGGACTTCCGGGCCGTGGAGGCGGACTCCGGCGCCATCGGCGGCAGCAAGTCCCAGGAGTTCCACGTGCTGGCCAGCTCCGGCGAAGACGCCATTGCCTTCAGCTCGGACAGCGACTACGCCGCCAACACCGAGCTGGCCGAAGCCCTGGCGCCGGAAGGTGAGCGCCCCACCGCCACCGAAGCCATGCAGGAAGTGGCCACCCCGGACCAGAACACCATCGAACAGGTGGCCGGCTACCTGAACACAACGCCGGACCGGGTCCTCAAGACCCTGCTGGTCCATGCCCCGAAGGATGAGGACAGCAACGAGCAGCCACTGGTGGCACTGGTACTGCGCGGTGACCATACCCTGAACGACCTCAAGGCGGAGCGGCGTGCGGACGTTGCCGAGCCGCTGACCATGGCCAGTGATGAGGAGATCCGTAAGGCGCTGGGCGTCGACGCCGGCTCCATCGGCCCTGTGGGCCTCAGGGTTCCCATGATCGTGGATCACGCCGCGGCCCATCTCGCGGATTTTGTGTGTGGCGCCAACCGTACCGGCTACCACCTGACCGGCGTGAACTGGGACCGCGATGTTGCCCTGGGCGAGGCCGCCGACCTGCGCGAGGTTGAGGAAGGCGATCCCAGCCCGGACGGCCATGGCGTACTTGGCATCCAGCGTGGCATTGAGGTAGGCCATGTGTTCAAACTGGGCCGCAAGTACAGCGAGGCCATGAACGCCACCGTTCTGGATGAAAACGGCAAGTCCGTGCACATGGACATGGGCTGCTACGGCATTGGGGTTTCCCGCCTGGTGGCGGCCGCCATCGAGCAGAACCACGACGACAGCGGCATCACCTGGCCCACCGCCATCGCCCCCTTCGAGATCGCCATTGTCACGCTCAACGGGCACAAGTCCGAGCGCGTGGCACAGGCCGCGGAGAAGCTCTATGACCAGCTGCGCCAGACCGGCTATGACGTGCTGCTGGATGACCGCAAAGAGCGCCCGGGGGTGAAGTTCGCGGACATGGAGCTGATCGGCATACCCCACAGAGTGGTCATCAGTGACCGCGGCCTGGAAGCCGGCACCCTTGAATACAAGGGCCGCACCGACGCGGACAAACAGGATGTGGCGGCGGATGACATCATCCGCTTCCTGGCGGCCAGGGTGATCGCGGACTAGACTCCGGAATATGCGCACCGCCGTCAGCATCGCTGTACTCGGGCTTGCCCTGTTGCTGGCGAGCCCGATCCATGCCGCCACCAGCCAACCGGATCCGGAACTGCGGTCCAAACTCCGCGAGGCTGTGAATGCCGCGGACAGTTTCGACGACCGCTTCGACGCCGAGGTCTGGCTTGTGGATATGTCCGGCCGCACCGAACGCTGGCTGGATAACCACGACCGCCGCCTGCGCATTCTCCGGCTGGTGCATCGGGAAGCCAGCCGACGCGGCCTTTCCCCGGAAGTCGTCCTCGCAGTGATCCAGGTGGAAAGCGGTTTCGACCGGTTCGCCATCTCCCCGGTTGGCGCCCAGGGCCTGATGCAGGTCATGCCCTTCTGGAAAAAGGAGATCGGCCGCCCCGAGGACAACCTCACCAAGGTGGAAACCAACCTGGTCTACGGCACCACCATTCTGGCGCACTACCTGGAAAAGGAAGACGGGAACCTCGCAAAGGCGCTGGCCCGCTACAACGGCAGCGTCGGCAAGGTGTGGTACCCGGAACGGGTATTTGATGCGCTGGAACAGCACTTCCACGTCAATCGCTGACCCTCGGTGAGGGCGGATTCCGGTTCAGTTCAGTTCCGTTCAGCCGATCGGGGAAGCCGGTGTGTTCCGCGGAACGTCGCCGATTTTTGCAACAGAGTGGAATTTACCCTCGCCATCGTAGTGGATCATGAACGTGCCGAAGACACCGTCATGCTCCATCCAGCGCTGAAGGATACGGGCAGGAAAGACGACGGACCGCCCGTCACGCGCCTTGACCCAGACGCGCCAGGCGGTCCCTTCATAGACCCGGAGCCAGTCATCCCGATGGATCACCACATCCACGACCACTGACTCTCCGGCCATACGTCCTCCCGCTTACTCCGCGAGTTCCAGAAGCAGACGGTTGAGGCGGGATACATAGGTGCCCGGATCCTCGATCTCCTGACCGCTGGCGAGTGTCGCCTGATCAAAGATCACCTGGGTCAGATCCGAGAACCGCTCCTCGCCCTGCTCCTTCTCAAGCCGCTGCAGCAATGGATGATCCACGTTGATCTCAAAGATGGGCTTGGAATCCGGAAGCGGCTGGCCGGCGGCTTCCATGATCTTGCGCATCTGCTGGCCCATGTCGTAATCGCCAACCACCAGGCAAGCCGGTGACTCGGTCAGGCGCTTGGTCACCTTCACTTCCTTCACCCGGTCGGACAGCACCTTCTGGATACGCTCGACCAGGTCCTTGTGCTCTTCGGAGGCCTGCTCCTGCTCCTTCTTCTCCTCTTCGGACTCGACCTCGTCCAGGTCCAGTTCGCCACGGGAGATGTCCTGCAGGTGCTTGCCCTCATACTCGCTGAGGTACCCCATCATCCATTCATCGATGCGATCCGACAGCAGCAGCACCTCAATGCCCTTCTTGCGGAAGATCTCCAGGTGCGGGCTCGCCTTGGCCGCCTGGTGGGAGTCCGATGTCAGGAAGTAGATCTTCTCCTGGCCTTCCTTCATGCGGGCCACGTAGTCATCCAGCGACACGTTCTGCGTGGGCTCGCCGGTATGGGTGGAGGCGAACCGCAGCAGCGGCGCGACCTTCTCGCGGTTGCCGAAGTCTTCCGCGGGCCCTTCCTTGAGTACCTGACCGAACTGGTCCCAGAACTGCTGATACTTCTCCGGGTCGTTGTTGGCCAGCTTCTTGAGCATGTCCAGCACCCGCTTGGTCAGCGCCGTGCGGATGCTCTCAACGGTGCTGTCGTTCTGCAGGATCTCCCGCGAGACGTTCAGCGAGAGGTCATTGCTGTCGATCACGCCGCGCACGAAGCGCAGGTACAGCGGCAGGAACTGCTCGGCGTCGTCCATGATGAAAACGCGCTGCACGTACAGCTTCAGGCCACGTGAGGCTTCCCGGTTGTAAAGGTCGAACGGCGCCCGGCCCGGAATGTAGAGCAGGCTGGTGTAGTCCAGCGAGCCTTCCACCCGGTTGTGGGACCAGGTCAGCGGGTCCTCGAAGTCATGCGCGATGTGCTTGTAGAACGCTTTGTACTCGTCCTCGGAAACCTCATTACGCGGCCGGGTCCACAGGGCCGTTGCCTCGTTGACGGTCTCCTCGGCGGGCTTGTCCTCCTGGTTCTCGTCCTCTTCACCGGTCGGCTCCGGGGGCATGCGGACCGGGAACGAAATATGATCGGAGTACTTCTTCACCAGATGGCGCAGACGGTGGCCGTCCGCGAAATCCTTCGCATCCTCACGCAGGTGCAGGACCACGGTTGTCCCCCGCAGCGCGTTTTCAACAGGCTCAATGGTGAACTGACCGTCGCCACTGGAGACCCAGTGCACGCCTTCAGAGGAGCCCGTCCCAGCCTTGCGGGTGGTCACTTCCACCTGGTCGGCAACGATGAAGGACGAATAGAAGCCCACACCAAACTGACCAATGAGCTTGGCGTCCTTCTGCTGGTCACCAGTGAGCTGGTTGAGGAAGTCCGAGGTACCGGACTTGGCGATGGTGCCCAGGTTCTCGATCACCTCGCCCCGGGTCATACCGATGCCGTTATCCCGGATGGTGATGGTGCCAGCCTCTGAATCGTAGCTCAGATGAATCGCCAGATCCGGGTCTTCCTCCAGAAGCTGATTATTGGACAGGGCCTCGAAGCGGAGCTTGTCCTCAGCGTCGGAGGCATTGGAGATCAGCTCCCGCAGGAAGACTTCCCGGTTGGAGTACAGGGAATTGATAACGATGTTGAGGAGCTGTTTGACCTCGGTCTGGAAGCCGAGGGTTTCTTTCTGTGCTTCGGCAGTCATGATGCGCCGCACTCCTTGATGGTTGTTGCCTGCTTGAACCTGTTGTCAGCTAGCAATTTTGGGGCAGTGCGCCGGATTTCAAGGGGTGTCGTCAACCTGTAGGAGCTTGCTTGCAAGCGATATTACCGTGGGAGCGAGCCTTGCTCGCGATATCGCTTGCAAAGCAAGCTCCTACAGGTTCAGGTTTCGGGGTCAATCCATGATGAAGTGCGCGCGTGCCGTCGCAATGGGCTTACGCCGGGACTGCTGCCACGCGGTCACGATCACGTTCGCCACCCGGTTGCCCTGGCGGGTCAGGTGGCACTCGCAGAAGGTATCCCGGTCCAGCCCGGCACGCAGATAGTCGAGGGAAAAGTCCACGATCCGTGGCAGCCTGGGGGTCTCCTGGGACATCATGAGCGAGATCATGGCGGACATCTCAAGGAAGCCACCAATCACGCCACCATGGATGGCAGGCAGGATGGGATTGCCGAGGTTGTCATCGCTGCGGGGCAGGTGGAAAACCACCTCCTCCCCGAAGGTCTCGCATTCCATGCCCAGGGTTCGGGCGTAGGGCACGGCCTGGATCAGGGCCTGGTAATCCCCGGCCTCCAGGGCACTGCGCATCTCACCGGACAGGCTCATTCGTCATACCCTCCCGTGATCAGGTCACGGTAGGCCTTGGGCGTGGCTTCCGGGCCGATCCGCATGAAGGTTCCCACACAGTGGGCAATGGTCTGCTCCGGATCCTCCTGGAAGGTCTCACAGCGGGTAAAGACGATATTACTGGTTACCCGGTAGGCCCGTGCCCGTGCGTACACCGGATGCCCCGGCTCAGCCGCCCGCATGTAGTCCACCCGCAGATCGAGTGTAGGGCAGAGCTCGAACTCCGGCAGCGCGCAGATCACCACCGTACCGGAGGCGGTATCCATGAGCGTGGTGATCGCCCCGCCGTGGATCACCCCGGTCTCCGGGTTGCCTACAATGGCATCGGAATAAGGCAGTTCAACGACCAGCTCATTCTCCGTGGCGGATACAGCCCGGATACCCAGATGCTGGCAGTGACGCAGGGTCCCGATGAAGCGCGAGACCCGTGCGAGCAGGGTTTCATCATTCATGGCGGCTTTGCAATCTGCGTGGAATCCGGCGCACTATAACGGAAACTGACTCCCTTTCACAGACGAGGTACCCTGACCCATGCGGCGCCTGAAACACCTTCATGCCCTTCCGGCCCTGATCCTCACAACCCTTCTCGTGGGCGGCTGTGGTGTCAATCCCGTCACCGGTGAGCGTGAGCTGCGCCTGGTCTCTGAGTCCGATGAGCTCCAGATCGGCAGGGAGCAGTACCAGCCCACCATCCAGACCCAGGGCGGGCGCTACTACCGGGGCGAGAAACTCAACAACTACGTGTCCGAGGTGGGCCAGTCCCTGGCGGACGTCAGCGACCGCCCCGACCTCCCCTACGAGTTCACCGTGATCAACAGCGGCGTACCCAACGCCTGGGCCCTGCCCGGAGGCAAGATCGCGATCAACCGGGGCCTGCTCACGGAGCTTGAGAACGAAGCCCAGCTGGCAGCCGTCATGGGGCACGAGATCGTACACGCGGCAGCCCGCCACAGTGCGCAGCGCATGCAGCGCGGCACCCTCATCAACCTGGGGGTGGCCGGTATAGGCCTGGGTCTGGCGCTGAACGGCAATGAATACGCCGGGCTGATCATGGGCGGCGCCGCCCTTGGCTCGCAGCTGATCATGGCGCAGTACAGCCGCAGCCACGAGCTGGAATCCGACCGCTACGGCATGCAGTACATGGCCGAGGCCGGCTACAACCCGGAAGCCGCCGTCCAGCTCCAGGAGGTCTTCGTGCGTCTGTCGAAGAACGAGCAGAGCAACTTCGTAACCGGGCTTTTCCGTTCCCACCCACCGTCCCAGGAGCGCGTCGAGGCCAACCGCCGGATTGCTGATGAACTGGGGCGCGAAGGCACCTTCGGGGAAGAACGCTATCAGCGCATGATGGCCGGACTACGCGAGGATGCGGATGCCTACGAAGCCTACGACCGGGCCCGTAAGGCCGCCGGCGAAGGGGAGTCCGAGAAGGCTCTGGCTCTGCTGGAGCAGGCCATAAAGCAGGTTCCAGACGAGGCCGCGTTCCGGGAACTGCGCGCCGACATCCGGATGCAGCAGGGTCAGACCGAGTCCGCACTGGCGGACTACAACCGGGCGGTGGAGCTCTACCCGGAGATGTTCAGTTACCGCATCGGACGGGGTCTGGCCCATGAGGAGCTGGACAACTTTGACGCCGCGGAGAAGGACTTCAAGGCCTCGCTGGAGGTCGTGCCCACCAGCATCGCCTACCTTGGGCTCGGCGATGCGATTTCCGGCCAGGGGCGTACCAGCGAGGCCCGCCAGTACTACCAGAAGGCCGCCCAGGGCGAAGGCAGGATTGGCGATATTGCCCGCCAGAGGCTGGAGTCACTGAGCGGCGGCTAGCGCTGCGCGCACCTTTTCGGCCGCGGTTCCCGGGGCCTGCTGCATAAAGCAGTGCCCCCCGGGCAGTGTCTCGGCACTCACGTTCCGGTTGAGTGTGACCCATTGTGCAACGGAGTCGCGCACGAAGTCGTAGGTACTCTCGCCATGGATCACATGGCTGGGGGTGCGCAAGCGCTTCATGGCCCGCCACAGTCCACGTGGATAGCCGGCAAAAATCGCCGCCTCCACCTCTGGCGGACACCGCAGCACCACCTGGCCGTCCTGCTCGATCAGCGCATGGTCCACGTAGGCCCGGAGCGCTTCCGGAGTCCAGCCCCGGAACATGCCTCGCCCTTCCAGGCTTTCCAGCGCGGTGGCACGATCCGGCCACTCACGCCGGCGCTGCCGTGTCTTCTTCGAGAAGCCATTGTTCTGCCAGAGTCCAAGCCAGGTACCAATGCGCATCACCCACAGCATCCGCCTGGAGAAGATAATCGGGTCCAGAAGGACGGCGCGGTCGAAGAGGGCCGGATCCCGCTCCATCATCAACAGGCTCATGATGCCGCCGAAGCTGTGGCCCATGGCGTAATGGGGCTGCCCTTCCCAGAGATGGGCGAATGCCTGCCAGGTTTCCTCACACAGCTCGGAGGTCCGGTTCCAGCCCAGAAATTCACCGTTCTCTTCACTGGCGCCATGGCCCTGGACGTCGCTCAGGAACAGGTCATAGTCCTCGGCAAGGCGCTCCAGGAGGGGCAGATAGACCAGGCTGTTGTAGCCGTTGCCATGGATGAAGTGCACCACCGGTCGGCCACTGGGTTGTGAGTGCCAGCCTGTGACGAGATGGCCCGCGGACGTGCGGCGCTCCCAGTACTGCAATCCGGGAATGGGTGCGGGTGCCGTTTGTGCCAATGCCATGTCCTCCCGTTCTGGATAACCTGCCACCCTGTCATCGGTTCCGGCGCTGTGGTACAAAAGGCGTCGGACAATTCAGGTGGGCCTGCGCACGGTGGCGTAGCCTATCACGTTCAACGCGAAACCGCTTTCTACGCAGGGAATCGACCATCATGATCCGAGAACGTCTGAGACCCTTGGCCTCCCAGGCCAAGCGTACCTATGTCCAGCTGATGCTGGATGTTGTTGGCCGCTCGCTGGAAGCGATCAGCCAGGTGGACGATGAAGTCCGTGGCGAAGTGGCCGTCCTTCCGGATGGCTTCCTCTTCTCGATGCAGGTCATGCCGAAGGGCCCGGCTTTGTTCATCCGCAAGCAGCGCGACGGCAGCCTCCAGTATCTGGGCGGCAGCGTGGCCCAGAGGCCCGACCTGAGCATCCAGTTCAAGCACCTGCATCACGCTTTTCTGGTCCTGTCGTTCCAGGAGAAAACCGCCCAGTCCTTCGCCAATGACCGCATGCTGGTGGATGGCGACCTGGGCTACGCGGTGCGCATGACGCGTGTACTCAACCGCCTCGAGACCTTCATCCTGCCGCGGCTGGTTGCCTCCCGCGCGGTCAAGGAATACCCGGATAATCTGGGCCTGCCTGAGAAAGTCTTCAGCGCGGCCCGCATCTATCTGAAAGTGGCAATGAATTTTGTGGACACGGTGAGGTCATCATGAGCTATTACGAATTCTTCTGCCCGGTCAAGGTCATCGCCGGCCAGGCAGCACTCGAACACCTGCCCTACGAGTTCAGCTCCCGCGCTGTGGAGCGGCCCATGGTGGTCACCGACAAGGGAGTGCGTAACGCAGGCCTTCTGGACAAGGTCCTGGCTGCCTGCGAGGAAGGCGGCATGGACATCACCGTAGTCTATGACGACGTGCCCGCTGACTCCTCCAAGCAGACGGTCACTGCGATCGCGAAGGAATACCGCAAACAGAAGTGCGACGGGATTCTCGCCATCGGCGGCGGCTCGCCAATCGACACGGCCAAGGCGGTGAACATCCTGGTCTCCGAAGGCGGTGATGACATTGCCCAGTACGCCGGTTCCGGCGTGCTCAAGCGCCCGCTCAAGCCATTCTTCGTGATCCCGACCACGGCCGGCACGGGTTCCGAGGTCACCAACGTGGCCGTGATCGCGGATACCGAGAAAGAGGTCAAGCTGCCCTTTGCCTCCGGCTTCATGCTTCCGGACGCGGCGGTGCTCGATCCGCGCATGACGCTCACCCTGCCCCCGCAGATCACGGCGGCCACGGGTATGGATGCCATGACCCACTCGGTGGAGGCCTTCACCTGTCTCGCCAAGAACCCGCTGAGTGACGCCTACGCGGCGGCAGCCATCAGGAAGATCAGCAACAACCTGCTCAAGGTCATGGAAAAGCCGGACGACGCCGAGCGCCGCCTGGAGCTGGCCCAGGCCTCCACCATGGCGGGGATTGCCTTCTCGAACTCCATGGTTGGTCTGGTCCATGCCCTTGGCCACTCACTGGGCGCGGCCTGCCACCTGCCCCACGGGCTGTGCATGAGCCTGTTCCTGCCCTACGTGCTGGAATACAACCTGGAAGAGATCCGTGAGCCGCTGAGCGAGCTGCTGCTGCACCTGGCCGGCCCCGAGATCTACGCCATGACGCCCAAGAGCCAGCGTGCCGAGGAGTCCATTGCGACCATCCGCAAGCTGCGTGACGACCTCCATCGCCACTGTGGGCTGCCGCGCACCCTCCAGGAAGCCGGCAAGGTCGAGAAGAGCCAGCTGGACCGGATTGCGCAGATGACCATCGACGACGGCTCCATCATGTTCAATCCGAAGGAAGCCTCGCTCGAGGATGCCCGTGCGGTGCTGGAAAAGGCCTGGGCCTAAAGCGCCCCGGCCAGTTCCTCAAGCCCCTGGTCACGGCTCACGTCAGCCGCATTCAGGGGCAGCTGGATCAGGGTCATGCCGGGAAAGGCCTGACGTGTCGCCGCGATGTGATCCGCTTCGGACTCGCGGCGCCGGCGGGCAAAATCGCCGTCCGCGCTTTCAGGCAGGACCCGGTTGAGGATGAGCGTATCCACCCGGACATTCACCTCTTCCAGGGTCGCCACCATGCGACGGGTTTCCTCCCGTGACAGGCGATCCGGATTAAGGACCGGAATGAAGCGGGTCCGATTCGGATCCCTCAGGCGATCCCGCATCGCCATGTAGCGATCCCGGCGCTCCGCCAGAATCCGCGCGGCCCGATCTTCGGGGCTTCCCTCCGACCCCTGCAGCGCACTGCTGGTATCCACCGCCTCCCGGCGTTTTTCCAGCAGCGCCTCCGTCCAGGTGCGCATGACCTCCGGCAACTGCAACAGTTGAAGCGTATGGCCCGTGGGCGCGGTATCGAACACGATCCGGTCGTACCGGCTCTCATTCCCAAGGGTCAGGCGCACCAGTTCATCCAGCAGGGCCGCCTCCTCGGCCCCCGGGGCCCCGGCCGCAAGCGAGGCCTGGCGTTCCGCCGCCTCGCGCACCTCCGGGCTGGCCAGGTCGCGCAGGTTCTCACGCACCTGGCTGATGTAATTCTCAAGGGCCTTAGCAGGATCCAGCTCCAGCGCTTCCACGCCTTCGGCTACCCGCTTGGGCGATGGTCCCAGGGAGACCAACCATAGATCCCCCAGGGAGTGGGCCGGATCCGTGGAAATGACCAGCACCCTTTCCCCTTCACGCCCCCTGGCAAGGGCATAAGCGGAAGCACAGGTGGTCTTGCCCACGCCCCCCTTGCCACCGAAGAACACCAGCCGCGCGCCCTCGCCGGTATCCACCGGTGCGGCTTTACGGCCGAAGAGGCGCCCTAGCAGCAACGGAAGCCCTCCAGCGGGGAATGCTCCATCCCCATGCGCTGGTGCCATTCATGGAAGTCCTCCAGCATGAAGGGCACCAGTTCAAGGGTGTAGAAGGCCGCGGGATTGGGCACGCCCAGTGACTCGGACAGCACCATGAGCCGGAACAGATCGTCCCTGCGGCGCTGGGCACGGCGTTCAATCCGGCGATACGGCGCCTGGTACATCTCGTCGTAGAACGCGAACAGGCGCCGCAGCCCTTCCCTAATCATTGTCCGTATCCAGCAGTTCGGAGGGATCGCGCTTCTGGCGCACCGCGTTGAGCCCTTCCAGAATCAGCCAGATGTTGAGCACGAAGATCAAACCACCGATCACCACCAGCAGCATGTTGCCCTCCCGCAGGTAGGTGCCGATATTGATGATCATGCTCCAGATGGTCATCACGCCCACAAACAGGAACGGCACCAGGCTGTAGATGATGGGACGCTTCAGGTGCCAGAGGATGAGCGTCAGGACCAGCAGCGACAGTCCGGCTGTGAGCTGGTTGGTGGTGCCGAACAGCGGCCAGAGCACCATACCCCCGGCCCCTGGATTCGAGGGATCGGCGAAGAACGCCAACGCAGCACAGCTCAGGAAAACCAGAACGGTCGCAAAGTTGATGTTGCCCAGGGCTGGCATCCGGTACTGGCGACCGATTTCACCCAGGATGAACCGCTGCAGGCGCATGCTGGTATCCAGGGTGGTCGCAGCGAATGCCACCACCATCATGGACATGAAGGTGGTCGCCACTTCCACGGGAATACCAAGCTGGTTCACATGGTTACCGGCCCCTTCCACGAAAGCCGCAATCCCCTGGCTGCTGGCCTCGGCCCATGAACCGTAATGCTCGTTCCAGTCCCCAACGGTGGCAAAGCCGGCAGCCGTTGCCAGGATGGCCGCAACCGCCAGCAGCCCCTCGCCTGTGGACCCCAGGTAGCCCACGAACCGGGCATCCGTCTCGTGCGCCAGCTGTTTGGAGGAGGTACCGGAACTGACCAGACCGTGGAACCCGGAAATCGCACCACAGGCGATGGTCACGAACAGCAGCGGCAGCAGCGGTGGCGCATCATCGGGAACGGCCGTGTTGTACATCGGCGCAACAATCTCGGGCTGCCCGATGAACACCCCCAGATAGACCAGCGCGAGGCAGATGAACAGCAGATGCGAGTTGATGAAGTCCCTGGGCTGAAGCAGCAGCCAGACCGGCAGGCGCGAGGCAATAGCGCCGTAACCCAGCATGATCAGCACCCACCAGGCGGTGCTGGAATAGCCCCCCATCTGCTCGGGCAGCCCCAGCGGTGCGAGTGTGCCGGCGTAGACCAGGAACAGCAGCAGGATGAGCCCAGCCAGCGACGGCATCAGGATGTGCCAGTTGCGACGATAGACCAGGACACCGATGGTGATGGCGATCGGAATCTGCAGCCAGTACGGCAGCACACTCTCCGGGAAGGTGGAGAACAGCGTGCCGATGGCCACGGCAAAGACCGCATTCACCATCAACAGCAGGAAGAAGATGATCAGAAGGAACAGCATCAGCGCACGCGGGCTGATGACATTGCGGGCAATCACACCCACCGACTGGCCCCGGTTGCGGACGGATGCCCAGAGCGTACCGAAGTCATGGATGCCGGCCATGAACACCGTGCCGATCAACACCCACGCGAGGGCCGGCCCCCAGCCCCAGATCATCGCAATGGCGGGCCCGATGATGGGCGCGGCACCCGCCACGGACGTGAAGTGATGGCCCCAGAGGATGAACTTGTTGGTCGGGACGAAATCCACACTGTCTTCATAGCGACGCGCCGGAGTCCGGTAGTCCGGGCTCAGCTGAAAAAGCCGTTCAGCAAGAAAACGGGAATAATAGCGGTAACCCAGGAAAAAGACGGCGAACGCCATCAATGCCATCAGCCAGCTTGTCACGGAATCCTCCTGCGGTGCCCAGTGAGTGGCGTTACAAGACGGTCTGAAACCTTAACCGCTGAGGCGGCGGGTGTACAGGCCGCCTCTTGAAACCACCGTTTCCGCCCCACATCTAAAGGAATAGAAGGTCATGATGAATCTACCGGAGGAGGTGATGCTATGGACCTGAAAAAGATCTCCCCGTGGAACTGGTTCCGCAAGGAACAGGAGCAGGCCCGTGAACAACAGAACATGAACGCTGTACCGGCCACCCGGGAAGGCGGGTCACAGCCCGTAAGCAGTGATCCGGTCACAAGCCTGCACGACCGGATGGACCGGCTCTTTGATGATTTCTACCGCCAGTTCGGCCTTTCCCAGTGGCCAGCGCTGGGTGGCGGCATCACGGAGGATTTCTTCCGGCCGTCGGTGGACATCAAGGAGAGCGACAGACACTACACACTGCACGTGGATATGCCCGGTGTTGAAAAGGATGACGTGAAAGTCGAGTTGGAGGGTGACGCCCTCGTCATCCGGGGTGAGAAACAACAGGAACGGGACGACAGCGACGACAACTACCATTTCGTCGAGCGCCGCTACGGCGCCTTCCAGCGGATCCTGGATCTCCCCGCGGACGCCAGAGCCGATGACCTCCGGGCGAAGTTCCGCAACGGTGTACTGACCATCACCATTGGCCGTGATCCGGAACAGGCCGGAAGTTCGCGGCGGATCGAAGTGGAGTAACGCGGGCACAGGATCCGCAACGACAAAGGGGCTCCCGTGGGAGCCCCTTTTTTACGATCCTGGAGCAGGTGCTCAGCCGTGAACTTCGGCCAGCGCCTCCTCGATCATGCCCAGACCTTCCTCGAGAACCTCGTTCTCAATGGTCACCGGCATCAGGAACCGCAGCGTGTTGCCATACATGCCACAGCTCAACAGGATCAGGCCCTTCTCCTTGACCTTGCCCACGATGGCAGCCGCCATCTCGGCATCAGGCTCGTGGCTGTCGCGGCTCTTCACCAGTTCGAAAGCTGCCATGGCGCCGACACGGCGCACGTTGTCCACGTGCGGGAAACGGCGGTGCCAGTCGTTGAAGCGCTCCTCGAGGCGCGCGCCCAGGGCACGGCTCTTGCCAAGGATGTCCTCTTCCTCAAACACATCAATAGCCGCGTTGGCCGCCGCGCACGCCAGGGGGTTACCGGTGTAGGTGCCCCCCAGGGAGTTGCCGCCGGAGCTGTCCATGATGTGGTCGGTTCCCACCACGGCGGAGATCGGCATGCCGTCGGCCATGCTCTTGGCCATGGTCATCATGTCCGGCTCAACACCACTGTGCTCGATGGCGAACATCTTGCCGGTACGGCCGAAACCGGACTGGACCTCGTCCACGATCATGCGGATACCGTGCTCATCACAGATGGAGCGGATCTTCTGCAGGAACTCCGGCGACGCGGCGTAGAAACCGCCCTCGCCCAGAACCGGCTCAATAACGATGGCAGCAGTGTGCTGGGGCGCGGAGTCCGCCTTGAAGGTGGCCTCGAGGCCGCGTAGGGCTTCTTCCTCGCTCACACCGTGATAGGGCACTGGATAGGGCGCCCGGAAGACACCACCCGGCATGGGGCCGAAATCGGTCTGGTAGGGGTGGACCTTGCCGTTCATCGCCATGGTCATGAAGGTCCGACCGTGATAGCCGCCGGTAAAGCAGATGACGTTGCTGCGCCCAGTACTGGAGCGCGCGATCTTGACGGCGTTTTCCAGGGCTTCGGCTCCGGAGTTGGCCAGAAAGACCTTGCCATGGCCGCGCACCGGCACGATGTTGCTCAGCTTCTCGGCCAGCTGCACGTAGGGAGCGTAGGGCATGACGGTCTGGCAGGTATGCATCAGCTTGTCGAGCTGGCCCTTGACCGCTTCAACCACCCGGGGATGGCGATGCCCCAGGTTGAGGACGCCGATGCCCCCGGCAAAGTCAATCATGCGCTTGCCGTCCGCGTCCCAGAGCACGGCGTTTTCCGCGTGATCGGCGAACTGCTTGTTGGGGCTGGCACCGCCAGCGGCAACGTATTTCTCCTTCAGAGCCTGAAGCTGCTCGTTGTTCATCGAATCTCTCCCTCCGGGAATTTGGGGATAGGAACCCTGATAGTATGCAGGCTCGCCCGCCGTTTTTCCACGGGCTCAGTCTTCCAGTCGGCGTAACAGCAGCATGGGCGAGACGTTAAGCACCGGTGACAGCTGCCAGCGCCCCATCAGGGCCAGGACCAGAGCGCTGACCGCCGGAAGCACCAGCCAGAGCTCCGCGTGCAGCCGGAAGCTGCCCTCGAACAGCCGGTACTGCAGCGCCCACACTGCCAGCTCCGCTGCCAGCACCCCGAGAAACCCTGCGATCAACCCCATGAGTGCGAACTCCAGCATGCTGCTCCCCACCAGCAACCCCCGCCGCGCGCCCAGAGTCCGCAGAAGGGCGCCCTCGCGCTGGCGTGCGCCCAGGGTGGCACTGACCACGGCCGCCATCACCAGCAGCGCTGACACCAGGATCATGCTCAACAGGGCCTCCATGGCCCGTGTCACCTGGGCGATGATGCTCCGGATGCGCTCGATGAAGTGGTCCACCTCCAGGATCGACACTGCCGGAAACTGCCGACCCAGCTCATTGAGCAGATCCTTGCGCCCCTCCTCCAGGTGGAAGCTGGTCAGCCAGGTGGCAGAGAGGTTATCCAGCTTGCCCGGCGCGAACACCATGAAGAAGTTCGGCCGCATGCTCTCCCACTGCACACTGCGCACACTGCGTACCGGCGCCGTGACCTGCTGTCCCCCGATCCGGAACGTCAGCTCATCGCCCATCGACAGCCCCATTTCCTCGAACAGCTCAGCCTCAACCGAGACGCCCTCGCCACCGGTGTCATCCCACCACTGCCCCCGCTGCAGACGGTTGTCCGAAGGCAGCTCTGCCATCCAGGTCAGGTTCAGGTCCCGGTTCAGAGCGCCGATCTCGTCGTGTTTGGAGACGGCCTGGCGCACCGGCTCGCCATTGATCCGCACCAGCCGGCCCCGGACCATGGGGTACAGGGCCTCAAAGCTCATGCCATGCGCTTCGAGGAAGTCGCCCACGGCCTCCACTTTTTCCGGCGCGATATTGATCAGGAAATGGTTGGGCGCATCTTCCGGAAGCTGGCGGTGCCAGTCCTCCAGCAACGCGGAGCGGGTCAGGAAGAGTGTCGCCGCCAGCATCAGAACCATGGCAAAGACCGACATCTGGGCCAGCCCGGAGCGCCGGTGGCGGTACAGCGCCACCAGTGCCAGACGCCAGGCGCGATTGCCGCCCCGGATGCGCCCGAGAATGCTGACGATGCCTGCGGAAAGCAGTGTCAGCACCGCCAGCAACGCAGCCAGCCCCCCCAGCAGCGCCAGCACCAGCCAGACTTCACCGCTGTAGAACCACAGCAGACCGAATATGGCGACCACCGCAACCGTCAGGTCCAGTACTACCCAGCGTCCCTGTTCCCCCGGTGCCGCCCGCAGCACCTGCATGGCGGTAACGCCACGAAGGCGCCGGATGGGCGGCCAGGCAAAGGCGAACAGGGCCACGAAGGCGGTGACCAGCGCCGGCAGCAGTGCCGTCGGGCTCACCTGCCAGGCCACCGGCTCCTCGAGAAAGCGGTTGGCGATATGGGCCAGAACCGCGAACAGCGGCAACGCGAGCAACAGGCCGAGGCCTGTACCGACCACACCCCAGAGCCCCAGACGCAAAAGGTAGAGCCGGCCGATGGTACGTCCGTCCAGCCCCAGGGTCTTGAGCAATGCGACCGTGTCGCGCTGGCCCAGAGCATACTGGCGGCTGGCAACGGCCACCGCGACCGCCGCCAGAAGCACTGCCAGACTCCCGCCCAGCAGCAGGAAACGCTCCGCCCGGTCCAGCGCATCCGAGACACCAGCCTGGCCATCCTCTACACTGCGCCAGCGCTGCCCTTCCCTGAGCCGGGGTTGCAGCCATTCATGGAAACCGCTGAGCTGCGACTCCGTACCGGCGTAAAGGTCCCGATAGGTCACGCGGCTGCCCGGCTGCACCACCCCGGCCGCCTCAACATCCGCGTGATGCATCATCACCCTCGGCGCCAGTGCTGCCAGGTCAAAACCCGCATCCGGGGAGCGCACCAGAACACCGGTAATACGCAGGCGCACGTCGCCGACGCCGACGCGGTCTCCGGGGGCCACATCCAGAAGCCGGAGAAGGCGCGAGTTCACCCATATCCCACCTTCCTGCGGGCCATGACCCACCATACGGCGCGGTTCGCCGGGCGCGTCCTGGATCTCAACCTCACCGCGCAGGGGGTAGTCGCCATCCACCGCCCGCACGCGTACCAGTTCCATGCCCTCCCCACCCTGGAGCATGGTGGCAAACGCGATCTGGCGGGCGGTGGCCAGCCCCCTGTTCTCCGCCTCGCTCCGGAAAGCCTCCGGCAGTGGATGGGAGGACGCCAGCTGACGGTCCGCGGCCAGGAAGCTGGTGGCCGAGGTCATGATGGTGCGCTGCAGATGGTCAGCAAACAGTCCAATGGTTGCCACAATTCCCACGGCCACCATGAGCGAGGCCAGCATCACCCGCACATCCCGCTGGCGCCAGTCCCGCCGCGAGAGCCACCCGAGCCGGTGAAGACCGCTCATAAGGAAGGCTCCGTGGCTGCGTCGAGCAGCCTGCCACCGTCCATTCGGATGCGCCTGTTGCAGCGCCCGGCCAGCTCCTCGTCGTGGGTCACCAGCACCAGGGTGGTGCCCTGCTCAGCGTTGAGCGCCATCAGCAGGTCTGCAATCTGCTGCCCCGTGGTCGTGTCCAGATTACCCGTGGGCTCATCGGCAAACAGCACCGCCGGGTTGGCGGCAAAGGCCCGCGCAATCGCCACGCGCTGCTGTTCACCCCCTGAAAGCTGACGGGGGGTGTGGCCCAGGCGCTCGCCCAGCCCCACACGCTCCAGCAGTTCCTTTGCCCTGCCCGAGGCATCACGTACATCACCGAGTTCCAGCGGCAGCAGAACGTTTTCCAGGGCACTCAGGGTGGGCAGCAGCTGGAATGACTGGAACACGAAGCCCACCCGGTTGGCGCGATGCCGGGCCCGACTGTCCTCATCCATGGCACTGATGCGCTCACCGGCAAGATCCACGGTTCCTGAAGAGGGCAGGTCCAGCCCCGCCAGGAGGCCCAGCAGCGTGGTCTTGCCCGAACCGGAGCGGCCCAGGATGGCCACCGACTCCCCTGCGGCGACGCTGAGGTTGATGTCACTGAGAAGGGTCAGCGTCTCCGCCCCCACTTCCACCTGGTGACTCAGGTCCTGTGCCCTTATGATTGCGTCAGTTGCCTCACTCACCCATGGTCTCCGGTTGGTCTATGACAGCTGTGAATCCTAATCGCCACACTTGGCGCGGTATACCCTCACTTGATACGCGCGAAAGCCTGCCCGGTTCATTCCTGCGGGCCATGACGCTGGTTCTTATGGCTGCCCTCCTGCCCGTGCTGGCCCAGGCGAACACCCTGGTGGTCTACGGCGACAGCCTGAGCGCGGCCTACGGCATGGCTGAAGAGGACGGCTGGGTCAGCCTGCTGGAGGAGCGCATGACGCAGGAGGCGCCGGAATGGGACGTGGTCAATGCCAGCATCAGCGGCGAAACCACTGACGGCGGGCTGCGGCGGATCGACCGGATGCTGGAGTCCCAGTCCCCGGAGCTGGTCATCCTGGAACTCGGCGGCAATGACGGGCTGCGTGGCAAGGACCCGGCTACCATCCACGCCAATCTCACCAGCATGGTTGAACGCATCCGCGCCGACGGTGCGAGGGTTCTGCTGGTGGGCATCGAGATCCCGCCCAACTACGGGCGCGCCTATACGGACGCGTTCCGCCAGCAGTATCAAACTCTGGCAGAGGAAAAGGATCTGGCCTTCATCCCCTTCCTGCTTGAGGCAATCCACAACCGGGACGGCATGATGCAGGACGACGGCATCCACCCCACGGCCCAGGCTCAGCCGCTGATACGGGATCGCGTGTGGCAGGCGCTGCAGCCGCTGCTGGCGGAAACGGACTAGTCCAGGGACTCAAGGAACCGCATCGCCCGCCACTCGGACCAGTACTGCCCGTTGCGCTCATCCCCCACGAACCCCACATGGCCGCCGTATCGGGGCACTTCCAGCCTGATCCGGTGGTTGTCCATCACCTCTGCATGGGGATAGCTTCCGGGGGTCAGAAAGGGATCATCCGCCGCGTTGACGATCAGCGCCGGCACCCGGACACCACCCAGAAATCGGGTGCTGGAGCAGCGGTACCAGTAGTCCTCAGCATCCCGGAATCCGTGCAGGGGCGCGGTGTACTGATCGTCGTACTCTGCAAAGGTTTTCATGCGATCCAGTCCCTCCAGCGGGATGAGATCGGGATAGAGCTCGTGCTTCGCGCGGATCTTGACTCTCAGCTCATCCATGAAGCGGCTCATGTAGAAGCGGTTGCCGGGCTTCGCCAGTTCGCGGGCGCTGCCCGCCAGATCGCAGGGCACCGAGAAAACCGCGGCGCCCCGGATCCGGGGATCCAGTGACGCCCCACGCTCCCCCAGATAGACCAGGGTGACGTTGCCACCCATGCTGAAACCGCCCAGCGCGATGCTGTCATAGGCCGGCGACTCAGCCAGCGCCCGCTCGACCACCAGCGACAGGTCGTCGCTGGAACCGCTGTGATAGAAGCAGGGCTGGCGATTCATCTCACCACTGCAGGAACGGAAGTTCCAGGCCAGCACGTCCCAGCCGCAGGCAAGCGCCGCCTGCACCATACCCAGCATGTAGGGGCGGCGGCTGTAGCCCTCCAACCCATGGCTGAGTACCAGCAGCCGCCCGTTGCCGCGCTGGTACCAGTCGAGATCCAGGAAGTCATTGTCCGGCGTCTCCAGTCTTTCCGCGGCATCCGGCACAAAGTCGATCCGGCGGAAAAGCGTGGGCCAGACGGTCTGCAGATGGGGGTTACGGAGCCACACCGGGGGCTGGAACTGCTCGTTACTGCGGTTTTTCTGCGTCATGGGAGACGAGTGTATCGGCTTGCCCGCCCGCTCCGGAAGTGCTTTTGATCCGCTGAACTCTGTGATCCACGTCACCAGTTTACATAACGTTCGGCCATTGTCCGGGCGGAACAACAAAGATGCCTTCGCGAACAATGTCGTGACGCGACTTTTTGTGATTGGATCAGATTTTGACAAACGGTTAATCGACCAACAACAAAAGGAAATCGATATGACCTTCCGCAAACATACCGCACCGGTCCTCACGGGCACGGCCCTGGCCCTCACTCTGGGAGCACACAGTGCCAGTGCCGGCTTACTCGACAGCTTCTTCAGCTGGGGTAACGACGACCAGGGCTACACCGAAACCCAGCACCCGATCGTGCTGGTCCACGGGCTCTCCGGCTTCGATAACCTCTTCGGGATTGTTGACTATTTCAACGGCATCCCCGGAGCGCTTGCCGAGGATGGCGCCGAGGTCTACGTGCCACAGGTTTCGGCCGCCAACTCCACAGCAGTGCGTGGCGAACAGCTTCTGGCCCAGGTTCAGGAGATTGTCGCCACCACCGACGCCGAGAAGGTGAACCTGATTGGTCACAGTCATGGCGGACCAACAGTGCGTTACGTGGCGGGTGTAGCGCCGGACCTGGTGGCCTCAGCGACCAGCGTGAGCGGCGTCAACTGGGGTACGCCAGTGGCGGACGCGACGGCCAGTGGCGAGCTCGATGGCCTTGGCGACATTGTATTCAGCATCGTGGACGGTGCCTCCGGCGGCGGTCTGCCCCAGGATACCGGCGCCGCCATCCAGTCACTGAGCACTGAGGGCAGCGTTGCCTTCAACCAGGACTTCCCGGCCGGTGTTCCCTCGGAGTACTGCGGCAACGATGGTGCCGCGGAAGCAAACGGTATCCGCTACTACTCCTGGGGCGGGGACGCGGTGAAGACCAACCTTCTGGATGCCAGTGATCCTCTGCTGGCGGCGACCGGCACCCTCATTGACGAGCCCAACGACGGACTGGTTCCCGCCTGCAGTATGAAACTGGGCAGGGTCATCAGTGTCGGTTATGAGCTCAACCATCTGGACACGGTGAACCATCTGTTCGGCATCACCTCCCGCCATGCAGCGGATCCGGTCGAGCTCTACCGCCAACAGGCCAACCGTCTGCAACAGGCCGGACTCTGATCCTGCATCCCAGAGAGCATCCCGGCCCCCTGTGGGCCGGGAGCACAGGAGTACTCTGACATGGGCATCAGACAAGGAATCCTGGCGGGTGCCTTTGCCGGCATCGCCACACTCGGATTCAGTCTTTTCCTGCTGTCACCGGAAAGCCCCGAAGCTCCCTCCCCGGCAGGCTCGGTGACGACCCTCAAGCATGACACCCCGGCCACCGCCGGTAACCGCAACAGCCCCCCCAGGGAACCCCCGAAGCAGGCGCTGCCCCTGGATGACACCGTCAAGAACATTGCCATTGACGGGGCCATAAGGGTGGACATGAACGGCAACCTGGTCTTTGACCGGGACCTGCGCCGATTCATGGACTTTTTCATCGGCCTGACCCGGTCACAGGACGACGAAGCCGCCATGCGTGATCGCATGCGCCAGGCCATGGTTGAGAGGGAGGTGCCCGGGGCGATCCGCGAGGACGTTATGGAGGCGCTCGACCGCTACCTGGATTACCGGGAGGCCGCGGGCAACCTGGAAACCCGGATGGGCGAGGTGACCCCGGAGCAGACCCGGCACGTGCTGAACCAGCTGAAGCAGCTGCGCCGCAGTCACCTGGGCGAGGCCATGACCGAGGGTTTCTTCGGGCGAGAACAGCAGCGGATCGAAAATCAGCTGGCCCGCCAGCGGATCGAGAATAACCCGGACCTCAGCGCCGACGAAAAACGCAAGCGCCTGCGGGATCTCGAAGAGATGTTGCCGGAGCACGTCCAGCAGGTGCGGGAGCGCTCGCGGACCTACAATACCCTGCGTGAGAAGACGCGCCGGATGCGCGAGGATGGGGCCAGTGACGCCGAGATCCACGCCCTGCGCAGCCGCGAACTCGGAGCGGAGGCGGCTGACCAGCTGGCGGAACTGGATGAGGAGCGTGCCCGGTGGCAGCAACGGCTGGCGCGCTACCAGCGGGAAAAACAGCGTATCCGGAGCAATGACAGCCTGACCGAATCCGACCTGCGCCGGGCGCTGGAACGGCTGCGTTCAGAGCATTTCGATTCGGAAGCGGAACGCCGCCGTGCCCGGGCCCTGTCCCGGATTGACGCCTCACGCCAGGATGGGTAGTATTCGCCCTCTTCTGCAGCTCCCCGATAGCTCAGTTGGTAGAGCACCTGACTGTTAATCAGGTTGTCGCTGGTTCGAGCCCAGCTCGGGGAGCCAATTCCCGCCTTTCAGTCCCAGAGACTGTCCAGTTCAAAGTAGCGGCGCAATACCCGATAGAGCGAGTGCGCATCACGGCTTCCGGCCATCTCCCGGATGGAATGCATGGCAAGCTGGGGGACCCCCACATCAAGAGTACTGATCCCGATACCTGCGGCGGTCAGTGGACCGATGGTGCTGCCACACCCCATGTCAGAACGCACCACAAAGGTCTGGCAGGGCACCCCGAGTTCACCACTCAGGTGCCGGAAAAGGCCACTGGTGCGGGTACTGCTGGCGTAACGCTGATTGCGGTTGATCTTGATCACCGGCCCTTCATTCATCACCGGCCCATGAGCGTCATCGTAATACTCCGGGTAATTGGGATGGATGGCATGGGCGTTATCCACGGACATCATCATCGAACGGGCCAGTGCCCGGTGCCGATCCTCGCCCCCGACCCAGCGCTGCAGCACGGATTCCAGGAGGGGGCCCTGAGCACCCTCGGCAGTCATGCTGCCCACTTCCTCATGATCATTGAACACCGCCAGGGCCGGCTGGGTACCGTCCGAGGCCAACAACGCCTGCATGCCCAGCCAGCAGCTGAGCAGATTGTCCAGTCGGGCGGAGGTGATGAATTCCCCGGCCATGCCCACTCGGGCCGGGGCCTGGGTATCATAGAGACAGATCTCATGCTCCAGGATCCGGCGCAGGTTGATTCCCGGCTGATCGGCCCGTAACTGCTGCGCCAACAGCTGCTCAAAATCCGTATCCGGGTGCTCGGCGGTGAGCAGGGTAACCGGGGGCAGGTGCTGCTGGTTGTTGATGCTGCGACTGCTGTTGGCGTCCCGGTCCAGGTGGATCGCCAGCGAGGGAATCACCACCACGGGGCGGCGGAAGTCGACCAGGGTATCCCGTCTCCGCCCCTGATCGTCTTCATAGGTCACCCGTCCCGCCATGGATAGATCCCGGTCGAACCAGGGATTGAGCAGTGCGCCACCGTAGACCTCCACGCCCAGCTGAAGGCAGCCGTTCCGGCGGATCTCCGGGTTGGGTTTCACGCGCAGGCAGGGGCTGTCCGTGTGCGCGCCCATCATGCGCCAGCCTGCCTCCGCGGGCGATCGCCGGCCGGTGTGAAATGCCACCAGCGCCGACCCATTGCGCACCACGTAATAGCCCTGCCCCGGCGCCAGGGACCAGGGGTCGCCTTCGTCCAGGCGCTGGAATCCAGCGGCGTCGAGCATCCCGGCCATGTTGCTCACGGCGTGCCAGGGGGTTGGAGACTGCCCCAGGAACTCGAGCAGGCCCTCATTGAAAGTATTCAGTTCCATGCGGACTCCCGTCTGCGTCTCGCCTCAGAAAGTGTGCGGGTTTACCATTGGGCTCCCACAGCATAGCGCAGGATGACACCCCCATGCGGATTCCACAGTTTCTCAAATTCGAGTACGACGACAACGGGCCGCAGCTGTTCCCCACCGCCGTGGCCTGGTCACTGAGCGACGGCCGGATCAAGTACGTCATCATCCGCCCGGAGGATGATTGGCTGGCAGAGGACCTGGATGAGCGCCTGCTGGACGATGAGTTCTTCCGCGACCGGGGCGTGGCACCGGTGGATGTGCTGCGGGAAATGAACGAGGACCTGGGGGAAACCACGGTGTTCTCGGACGGCCTGGATCCGGACGATCAGCTGCTGGACTTCCTCTGCGAGGCCCTGGGCATCCAGGCCGGGTTCGAACTGGCCCCAATGACCGCCCTGCTCCATCATGAGAGCTTTGAAAGCCTCAATGACCGTTACCAGGACATCATCCTGCGCGAGACGCTGGATGCCAGCGTGGCGGAGAACGCGGTCTATGCCCAGCTGCTGCTCGCACGCGAGGAGGGCCTCACCGATCCGGACTCTTCCGGCTGAACGCGGACTTTGTGACCGGTTTCGACGACAGCGCGCTGCAGGTGGGTGACAATCCGCGGCAATTCAGCGCCACGGATAAGCCAGCCTATGCGCCGCATTCCCGTTCTCCTGACCTGCACCGCGCTCCTGGTGGTCACCAGCCTGCCGGCCATGGCCCAGCAGAGACCACAGCGCCCCCAGCAGCCGGAAGCTGAAAGCAAGGCCGGCGAGTACTATCTCGGCGTAACCGGCTCGCACTTCCGGCACAAGAACCTCAGTGACGGCAATGGCAAGGCCACCGTCACCACCTCGGGCATCGTGTTCGGCAAGTTCCTGAATGACCACATCAAGATTGAGGCAAGGGGCGGCGCAGCGCCCTCCCCCGAGGAAGAAACCGCTGATCTGGAACTGAACATCGACTACTACGCCAGCGCCTACATCGGCGTCTACTACCACTGGACCATGTTCTCACGCGCCTATGCGCAGTTCGGCATGAGCCACGTGGAGACCACGGCCACGCGCACCAGTGAGGATGACGACGGCAATGTGACCGTGACCGAGGAGCCCTACCTCGAAACCAGTATGAGCCGCAGCTGGCTGGTGGGCACGGATGTGGATTTCATCGGCAATTCCAGCCTGTTCGTGGAATACGGCCAACTGCATCAGGACACTACCACCAGCATCCGGATCCGCCAGTGGAACGTCGGCCTGAGGCTGGACTTCTGAGCGGCTTCTTCAGCGCCTGACGTACTCGTACGAGACCGCCCCGGGATCAATCCCCAGCACGTCCGGCGCCACCGCCAGC
>NZ_CAJXMA010000021.1:0-38402 GCF_913056445.1 uncultured Halovibrio sp. | reverse complement strand
AGCGGATGGCCATGTACGGCAGCACCGCGGAGAACAGGAAGGCATAGGGCAGGACCAGGAAGACGGTTCCCACGTTGTCACCATAGTGTGCACCAGTGGTAGGGTTGAGCAGTTCCGGGTCGATGTTGTTGAGCGAGCTCTGCCAGGCGGTCAGGTCCACACTGGTGAAGATCTGGATCATGATCAGCACAGCAGCCAGGGCCATGCCGCAGACCATGATGGTGTCTGTCCAGGCCACGGCCGCCAGGCCGCCAAGCATGGTGTAGATGATGATCACGGCAATCATCAGGGTGGCGCTGGTGCCCAGTTTGATATCGAGCCACTCGGCGCCCAGAAGGCCCACCGCCTTGATCTGGCTGGTCAGGAACACCAGCAGAAGCAGAATGGTGATGATGCCGGCAACGCCCTGGAGCACCCGCCCCATGATGCCGCCACCGTGGCTCTGTGCCACGTATTCGGGAATGGTGTTGCTGCCCATCTCCAGGGCACGACTCTGCAGGAAACGCGCAAAGTACAGTACGGCAATCATCATCGCGGGGGCGAAAAAGAAGTTCCCCAGTACCTCGATGGCGCCGAACTTGTAGGTGACCCCGGGGGAGCCGATGAATCCCCATCCGCTGAAGCCGGTTGCTACAATGGTGCCCGCTGCCACAAAGGGCCCGAGTGAGCGCCCGGCCACCAGGAAGCCGCCTTCGGAGTCCTTGGTGATGTAGCGGGATGAAAGATAGCCGATACCGATGAGAAGAACGAAGGTGAGGGCCAGAAGCCCCCAGTTGAAATACGTGTACGGATCCATGGTCAACTCCGCGTTGAGGTGTTGGCCGGCTTCCTGTCCAGTTCACGTTTGACGAAGGTGGCGGCGGAATGCGCGAGCATCACGCCGGTGAGGATGGCGAATGTTGCAAGAACCCAAGAATTCATCTGTCACAACTCCTGTCGTTTCTGAAAGACATGCTTTTCTTTCGGGCGGCGGGAACTGCTGAAAAGCTTCTTGCTAAGTAGTTCCACGTATGCCGGATGCACACCTTACCAAGATGCGGCGCTAATAAAACCGGCTCCGGATTTGAACTCCTGATGGCGCCATAATATGACCAAATGGGCATAGACACCGATGACCAACATACCGATCGACTTTCTGCGGACTTTCGTGACCATCAAGGATCTGGGGGGATTCACCCATGCGGGGGAGCTGCTGGGTCGTTCCCAGCCGGCCATCAGCCTCCAGATCAAGAAGCTGGAGTCCACGCTGGGGACGAACATCTTCTCACGCGGCAGCAACCTGGAGCTGACCGAGGATGGGGAGTACCTCTATGAAGCGGCCCAGCAGATCCTGCAGATCAATGATCAGGTGGTGGCCCGCATCAAGGGGGAGAATGTCTCGGGCCGGGTTCGGCTGGGGATTCCCAATGACTTTGAGCTGGCCTTTCTGCCGCGTGCACTGCGGGAGCTGTCGAACATCTATCCCAACATCACGGTGGAGGTGGACAGCGACATCAGCAAGTCCATTCATCAGCGCTTCCAGCGCAACTATTACGACGTCTGCCTGGTGATGGAGCCCGAAGGCGAGGCGGCGCCTCTGGATGAACAGGATCAGCGTGTGGATCAGCTGGCGTGGGTGGTGAACGATTCCAGCGTGGCGGAGGCGGATATTGTGCCCCTGGTGACCTACCCGCAGGGCTGCATCTACAGGGCCATGATGGAGACAGCGCTTGAGGAGGCCGGGGTGCCGTATCGCATTGCGTACACCAGCCCCAGTCTTCTCGGGATCATGTCCGCGGTGGAGGAGGGGCTGGGTGTGACGGCCCTGGCGGCCTCGGTGGTGCCGGCCAATGTGAAGGCCCATGAGCAGACCGAGGTGCTGCCGCCACTGGGGGCGGTCAGCGTCAGCCTGTACTACCGCCAGAACGAGCTGAACGTGGCCACCCAGCAGGTACTGGATTTCCTGCGCAGCGGGCTGGCGGAACTGTCCCCCGTGCCCGCACTGGGTGGCCGCTGAGGGGATCACTGCACGATGTTGTGCGCGGGGCCGTAGGGGAAGCGGGTGATGTTCTCAGCCCCATGCTCGTTCACCACCAGGATGTCGTGCTCGCGATAACCGCCGGCGCCCGGCATGCCTTCCGGGATCGTGATCATTGGCTCCATGGAAACCACCATGTTCGGCTCCAGCACGGTTTCCACATCCTCGCGCAGCTCCAGGCCCGCCTCGCGGCCATAGTAGTGGCTGAGGGTGCCGAAGGAGTGGCCGTAGCCGAAGGAGCGGTACTTCAGCAGGTCGTGCTCCGCGTAGATTTTGTTGAGGTCGTGGGCGATGTCGCAGCAGCGCACGCCGGGGCGGATCAGTTCCTGGCCGCGTTCGTGCACCTGGCAGTTGATCTGCCACAGGCGCAGGTGCTCGTCGGAGGCGTGGTCGCAGAACAGGGTGCGCTCCAGTGCTGTGTAGTAGCCGGAGATCATGGGGAAGGTGTTCAGGCTCAGGATGTCGCCCTTCTGCACCCGTCGGCTGGTCACCGGGTTATGGGCGCCATCGGTGTTGATGCCGGACTGGAACCAGACCCAGGTATCCATCAGATCCGTGTGCGGGTAGGTCCGGGCGATCTCGCGCACCATGGCCTGCTCGCCGGCCAGTGCCACCTCGTATTCGGGAATCCCTGCGGCGATGGCGTCGCGGACTGCTGAGCCGCCCAGATCCGCGATGCGCGCGCCCTGTTTGATCAGCGCAATCTCCTCCTGGGATTTGAGCATCCGCATCTGCATGGTCGGTACGCCGATGTCCACGAGTTCGACCTTCCCGAGCGCATCCTGGAATTTGGTGTGGTTCTGCAGGGTGACGTGGTCGTACTCGATGCCCACGCGCCGGCAGCCGCCGCACAGCTCCCGCACGGCCTTGAAGAAATTGTCCTTCTGCCAGTCGGTGTAGATGATGTTGTCGCCCAGCTGGTTGCGACGCCAGGGCTGGCCGCCGTCGATGTTGGCGGTGACCGTGGTGTAGCGCTCCTGGGTGACCACCAGCCCGTAGTCCCGCCCGAACCGGCAGTACACGAAGTCACTGAAGTAGTTGATGTTGTGGTAGGAAGTCAGGACAACGGCGTCCACGTCATTCTCGGCCATGTGCTTTCGCAGCTTGCCGAGGCGCCGCTGTAGTTCTTCGATGGAAAAGGTGGGCGTTACTTTGTCGCCGTTGGGGATCTCAATCAGTGATGGCAGGTCCATGGGAACACTCCGTAATGAAAACGCAGGGGAAAGGTGAGTGGGTTGGGTACCTTTCCGGATGGGGCGTACTATCTGTTGGAGGGGGGGCGGACGGCAAATGAGTAGTTCAAATGCCATCATTGGAATGGGAAATGTCGGCCGTCTGCGGATGGAGCGTTTGTCTGTTGCGAAATATCAACTAAACATTAGGGTGTTTATCATGATCCCCTACGAGCAGAATCCCGAGTAGCCAACCGATGACCGTGCAGCAGCCACTTCTCAAGAGCCAGCAGAAGATTCAGGAAATGATCGCGGAGCACGAGCCCCTGGAGGAAGTGCTGACCGAGATCACAGCCTTTGCCGAGGAGATGCTGCCGGGGGCCCTGGTGTCACTCATGTGTTACGACGAGCAGCGGGGTACGCTCAGTCTGGTCCCCAATGATCGGTTCTCCGTCCGTTTTACCGAAGCCCTGCGGGATCTGCCAGTGGCTGCGGGTGTGGGGGCCTGCGGCAGTGCTGCCTACCACCGTTCCATGATGGTAACCACGGATATCCAGACGGATGACCGCTGGGAGGGATACCGGTCGATCGCACTGGACGAGGGGCTGCGGGCCTGCTGGTCCGTTCCCGTCCTGTCTGCGGAGGGCGAGACACTTCTGGGAACCTTCGGCACCTATTATCGGGAGCCCGCCAGTCCTTCGGATGCGGATCGTTTCAATCTCCAGCAGGCGGCGGCTCTGGCGGCGCTGGCCATTATCCGGGATCGCGACTGGTACCGTTACCAGGATCTGACAGCCCGTTATCAATCCCTGTATGAGCACCATCCCGATGGCGTCTATGAATTCGATCTGGACGGCTATCTGAGGCGGGGTAACGCGGCATTTGCGCGCATCACCGGCTACTCACAGGCGGAGTACGCGGGGCACCATTTCAATGAGTTCGTGGCGGAGCCGTTCCAGAAGAAGACCCGTGAGGCATTTGCGCAGGCCCGTTCCGGAGGCCATGTTACCTATGAGACGCGCGGCGTGTTGTCCACGGGGGAACCCTACGACCTTGAAGTAACCAATTTCCCGATCCAGGTGGATGGGGAGATTGTCGGGGTCTTCGGCGTCTGCCGGGATATTTCGATGCGCAAGGAGCATGAGCGGCTGATTGCGTTCCACAACAGCTACGATGCCGTAACCGGGCTTGTTAACCGGGTGGTTTTTGAGGAACAACTGCTGCATACCCTGCATGAGCGCCGCCGCGAAGGGCGGGCTGTTGCAGTGATGTATCTGGATCTGGATGGCTTCAAACCCATCAACGAAGGGTTCGGACACCGTGTTGGGAACACGCTGCTGCAGCGGGTGGCGGAGCGTCTCCAGCAGCTTCTGGGACAGGACTGCGTACTCTCACGGCTTGTGGCTGACGAGTTCGTCGTGCTGCTCCCAGAGGTTGAGGAGCCGGCGATGGTTGAGCGCAGGGCGGAGGCGATACTCTCAGCACTTGAGGACCCCTTTGAGGTGGAGGGGCACGCGATTCATCTCAGCGCCAGCGCCGGCCTGGCAATGGATGATGGCGAATCCGAGGCGCCCATTCTGATCCAGCATGCGGACATTGCCATGGAGGCGGCGAAAAGTCGGGGGATGAATACCTGGCACTGGTATGAGCAGGAGCGCCGCCCCGCCACACAGGACGAGATTATTCTGCGCCATGACCTGCGTCTGGCAATGGAGCGCAATGAGCTGGAGCTGCATTATCAGCCAGTGATTGATGCGGTGAGCGGTTCCTGGCGTGGAGTGGAGGCGCTGGTGCGCTGGCACCATCCTCAGCGGGGAATGATATCGCCGGGGGTGTTCATTCCCCTTGCTGAGCAGACGGGCCAGATCATCGAGGTGGGGCGCTGGGTGCTCAGGCGAGCGTGCGAGGATGGTATGCAGCGCTGGCGGGAAGGCTGCCAGGTGGTTCCGGCGGCGGTGAACATTTCCACTCTGCAGTTCCGGCGCCGTAACTTTGTGGAAGAGGTCCGGGCCATTCTGGCGGAAACCGGTCTGCCGGGCCATCTGCTGGAACTGGAGGTGACTGAGGGGGTGCTTATGGAAAACGCCCAGGAAACCATTGAGCTGATGAAGCAGCTCAGGGAGCTGGGCGTGACGGTCTCCATTGATGACTTCGGCACCGGCTACTCCAGCCTGCGCTACCTCCGGGACCTGCCTGCCAGCAAGGTCAAACTCGACATTTCCTTCATCCGGGATATTCTCACCAACCCCGACAACATGGCGATCGTCCAGGGCATCATCACCATGGCTCACCATATGCAGCTGAAGGTGGTGGCCGAAGGGGTTGAGACCGAGGCGCAGCGCGACGACCTGGTCGCCCGCGGCTGCGATCTTCTTCAGGGATTCCTGTTCTCCAGGGCCCTGCCTGTTGCCGAACTGGACTCTCTTCCGGTCCGGTTTCCAGACCGCGGCTGAACCATGTGCATTCGTGATTCTGTCGTTATACTACATTACGTAGTATCCACACTTTGATCGGCTTGTGACTCGCGTACATTGACTGTGACTGATCAGTCCGAGGTCCTGGAGTGAAGTATGGGGCAGCCCCCAGTTTCTGGAGATCGGGTTTCCGCACTCGAAACCATCATTGATGTTGCTGAACTTGGAACTTGGATCTGGAACGTGCAGACCGGAGAGACCGAGTTCAACGACTATTGGGCCAGAATGCTGGGTTACACCCTGGCGGAGCTTGAGCCCACCTCCATCGATACATGGCTTTACTTTCTCATTGAAGAGGATCGCCCGGTCTCGGAACAGGCACTGAAGGCGCACTTTGATGGTGAGGCCTCCGTCTATGACTGCGAAGTGCGTGTACGCCACCGGGATGGCCGCCTGATCTGGATCCGGGATTTCGGCCGTGTGGTCAGCTGGACCCCGGAGGGGCAGCCCGAATGGGTCAGTGGTGCCCATCTGGACATCACCTCGCACAAGGACCTTGAGCAGAGCTTACGCGAAGAGTCGGAGGCTAACCGCGAGCTGATCCAGACCCTGGAGAGGGCGCAGGAAATCGGCAATCTCGGCTACTGGAAGGCGAACCTGGATGCGGGGGACCTGTACTGGTCGGAAAAGGTTTTCGAGATTTTCGGGGTTTCCAGTGATACGTTCACGCCCTCGGTAAATGCCTTCCGCACCTTTGTCCATGCGGAGGATCTGGCGCTTGTTGATGCCATGGAGGTGCAGGCGAGGCAGACTGGCCTTTTCGATGTTGAACATCGCGTTGTTCGCCCGGACGGCTCGGTGAGGTGGGTTTATGAGCGCGGGGATTACACGCCTGTCGGTGGTGGTCATGTCTTCATCGGCACGGTCAGGGACATCACCGAGCAGAAGGAGCAGGAGGCTCGTCTCCGTGAACTGTCTTTCACAGATCCACTGACGCAGATTCCCAACCGGCGGGTTTTCATGGAGCGGCTGAACGAGAGCTATGAGCTGTTCAGCCGCCGTGAGATCCCGGCCTCGGTTGTCATGATTGATATTGACCATTTCAAGGCTGTTAACGACACCTATGGTCACGGTGCGGGGGATGAGGTGATCGGGAACGTGGCACGCACTCTGGCTGACCGTGTGCGGGAGAGCGACGTACCCTGCCGTCTTGGTGGCGAGGAGTTTGGGGTTCTGCTGCCGGGAACGGGGATCGAGGAGGCCATGGATCTCGCGGAGCGCCTGCGAGTGGAAATTGCGGGGTATGCCTGCACAACCTACCGGGGCGAGGTGTTCCAGGTGACCGTCAGCGCTGGTGTCAGTCGCTTCAATAGGGAAGATGAGCACCCTGAGCAGGCTCTTCAACGGGCCGATGCGGCGCTTTACCTGGCCAAGGCGACCGGCCGTAACCGAGTAATGAAGGGCGCATGAGCTGGATTGCATAGAGCAAAAACTCTAGACCTGATGGACAACTGGATAGGGTATGGTGTATCACGGGCTGCAACTGAAGAGCCTGAGTGGAGAACCATCACATGCGACGCTGGAACGGCTGGGGTGACGCCAGCTTCCATCTGCCCCTGCCGGCTGCGGGGCAGGATTTTCTGAAAGCCCGCCTGGGCGCTGCCTCCCCACTGCCTGAGGCGACCCTTGAACAGGTGTGCGCGCGCGTGCCGGCATCCCGTATCCCGGAAGAACATACAGGGGTCCATACGGATCCAGAGACCAGGGTGCGGCATGCCCGGGGGCAGAGCCTGGCGGACTGGCTGGCCATGCGCAGCGGCGATTTCGGGCTCTTTCCGGACGCAGTAGCGTTGCCCGAGCACAGTGAGGAGGTAGCGGAGCTTCTGCAATGGGCCCGGGAACGGGATCTTGTGGTGATTCCCTACGGTGGCGGTACCAGTGTGGCCGGGCATATCAACCCGGAGGATTCCGGCAGGCCCATTCTCACACTCTCGCTGGAGCGCATGAACCGTCTGATGGATCTGGACGCCGAGAGCCAGATCGCCACCTTTGGTGCCGGTACGCCGGGCCCGCTGGTGGAATCCCAGCTCCTGGCCCATGGCTACACCCTCGGCCATTTCCCCCAGTCCTTTGAACTGTCCACCATTGGCGGTTGGGTCGCCAGCCGCTCCAGTGGCCAGCAGTCCCTGCGCTACGGCCGCATTGAACAGCTTTTCGCGGGCGGCCGTATGGAGACCTTCCAGGGCGCCTGGGAGGTTCCAACCTTCCCCGCCTCCGCCGCCGGCCCGGACCCCCGTGAGATGGTGCTGGGCTCGGAAGGGCGCTTCGGTGCCATCACTGAAGTGAAGGTCCGCGTCACGCCGGTGGCGGAGCATGAGTCCTTTCATGTGCTTTTCTTCCCGGACTGGGAGCGCGCACGTCTGTGTGCCCGCCAGCTGGTGCAGAACCGCACGCCGCTTTCCATGCTGCGCCTGAGTAACGCCGTGGAGACGGAGACCCAGCTGGCCCTGGCGGGTCACCCGACAATGATCGGGATGCTGGAACGCTATCTGGGCTGGCGTGGCGCGGCTGAAGGGAAATGCATGATGACGGTCGGTCTGACGGGGACAAAGGCCCAGTGCCGAACCGGGCTGCGCGAACTGAAACGGATCAGCCGCGGCAATGACGGTCTCTACACCGGCACCTACCTGGGCAGGAAGTGGGAACAGAAGCGCTTCACCATGCCCTACCTGCGCGAGACGCTGTGGGAGCAGGGTTATGCCGTGGATACTCTGGAAACGGCCACGGACTGGGACAACGTGGATACCCTGATGGAGCGCATCGAGACCACGCTGCGCCACGGCCTTCAGTCCGAGGGCGAACCGGTGCATGTGTTCACCCATCTGTCCCACGTCTACGGCCAGGGCTGTAGCATCTACACCACTTATGTGTTCCGGTGCGCGGGCAGCTACGAGGCCACCCATCAGCGCTGGGCCCGGCTCAAGCAGGCGGCCTCGCAGGTGATCGTGAACAACCGGGGAACCATCAGTCATCAGCACGGGGTCGGCAAAGACCATGCGCCTTACCTGTCCACGGAGAAAGGGCCGGTCACCATCGGCATGCTGCACGCCATGAGCCGCTACATGGACCCGGACCAGCGTCTGGCCCCGGGCGTATTGTTGCAGCATGAGCCGGAGGAGCAGGCATGACGGAAGCGAGCAGTATCCACGAGGAACGCCGTGACACAGCAGCCCTGCTCGGCGGGGACGAACCCTGGGACATGGTGATCATCGGTGGTGGCATTACGGGTGCCGGCATCCTGCGCGAGGCCGCCCGGGAAGGCTACAGGGTCCTGCTGGTGGAGCAGCGGGACTTCGCCTGGGGAACTTCCAGCCGTTCCTCCAAGATGGTGCATGGGGGGCTGCGCTACCTGGCCAGCGGGGATTACCGCCTGACCCGGGATGCGGTGCATGAGCGCGAGCGTATGATGAACGAGGCGCCGGGGCTGGTGGATAACCTCTACTACATCATGCCGCACTTCAATCGCCAGTTCCCCGGGCCGGGTCTGTTCGGTCTGCTGCTCAGGGTTTACGACTTCCTGGCCCAGCGCCGGACCCGCCGCTTCTTTCCGGGCGAGTCCGTTCTGCGCTGGGTGCCGGGGCTGCGCCGTGAGGGCCTGCGCGGTGGTACCCGTTTTTCGGACGCGGTGACTGATGACGCCCGCCTGGTGCTGCGCATCCTGCAGGAGGCCACGAACGCCGGGGGCCGGGCGGTCAACTACGTGCGGGCTGAGGCCGTGACACCACCGTCTGACGGCGGTGAAGGGCGCGTGACCGTCCATGACGAGCTGGCTGATAGAGGTTATGACCTGCGCGCACGCCACATCGTCCACGCCACCGGTGCCTGGACGGATCGTCTGCGCAGCCAGCTCGGTGGCGACCAGCGCATCCGCCCCCTGCGTGGCAGTCACCTGGTTTTCCCGTTCTGGAAGCTGCCGGTCTCGGTGAGCCTGTCACTCATCCATCCCCGGGATCACCGCCCCATGTTCGTCTATCCTTGGGAAGGGGTGACTGTGGTCGGTACGACGGATCTGGATCATGACCAGGACCTCCAGAAAGAGGCGGTGCTCAGCCGGGCGGAAATGGCGTATCTGCTGGAAGCCGTGCACGATGCCTTCCCGGATGCACATCTGGGCGAGACGGATCTGATCAGCACCTGGTCCGGTGTGCGGCCGGTTGTGTCCGACAGCGGGGGCCGGAAGAAAAAACCCTCAAAAGAGAAACGGGAACACGTCATCTGGAACGACCAGGGGGTTATCAGTGTTGCCGGTGGCAAGCTGACCACATTTCGTTTGATCGCGCTGGAGGTGCTGGACCATGTGCGTACCGACAACGGCATTCGCCGTGACCTGGATGAGCAGGTCTTCTCGCCGGCTCCGGCAATGGCCCGGCCCAATGCCCTCACAGCCTGGCAGTGGCAGCGTCTGTGTGGCCATTACGGCAGTAGGGTGGAAGAGGTCCTGGAAGCCGGCCCGCTGATGCCCATTGGTCATACGGATACGTTGCTGGCGGAACTGGTGTGGAGCTGCCGGAATGAGCGGATCGGTCATCTGGATGACCTGTTGCTGCGCCGGACCCGGCTGGGGCTGTTGCTGCCGGAGGGCGGTGCGCCCTGGCTGGAGGTTCTGCGTGAGCACTGCCAGGCGCCGCTGGGATGGGATGATGCTCGCTGGCAGCAGGAATGCACACGCTATCGCGAGCTCTGGCGCGCCAGCTACCACCTGCCGCCGGAGTCCGGGGCATGAGTGTTGAGCCGCTCATCCTTGCCATCGACAACGGCACCCAGAGCACGCGGGCACTGCTGTTCAATGGCCGGGGCGAGCTGGTGGGCAAGGGGCAGGACGGGATCGAACCCTACCGCTCTCCGGAGCCGGGCTGGGCGGAGCAGGATCCGGACTACTACTGGCAGAGTATTGGTCGGGCCTGCGCGCAACTCTGGGACAACACGGCCATCCCGCGGGAAGCTGTTGCCGGCGTGGCCCTGACAACCCAGCGCGGCACGGTGGTGAACCTGGATGCCAGTGGCATGCCCCTGCGCCCGGCGATTGTCTGGCTGGACCAGCGCCGTGCCCCCGGGCCTGTGCGGGTGCCGCCTTTCTGGCGTGTGGTGCTCAGGCTGCTGGGCCTGTCCGGGACCATCCAGAAGCTGGGGGAGCAGACACAGGCCAATTGGATCGCTTACAACCAGCCGGATGTCTGGGCCCGGACCAGCCGTTACCTGCTGCTCTCCGGTTATCTCAACTGGCGGCTGACCGGGCGCTTCGTGGATTCCACCGGTAGCCAGGTGGGCTACCTGCCGTTCGACTACAAGCGCCATGACTGGTGCCGACCGAATGACCTCAAATGGCAGCTGATGGCAGTGAAGCGCAGCATGCTGCCGGAACTGGTTCGGCCTGGGGAGCGCATGGGTGGCCTCACTCCGGAGGCTGCAACGCATCTTGGGTTGCCCTCTGGCGTTCCCGTACTGGCTGCTGCCTCGGACAAGGCGTGTGAAATACTGGGATGTGGTGGCCTCTCACCGGAAACCGCCTGTATGAGCTATGGCACCACGGCCACCATCAATACCACCAACGACCGCTACGTGGAGCCCACCCGCTTCCTGCCACCTTACCCTTCAGCGGTGCCGGGGCGTTATTCCGGCGAGGTGATGATCTACCGGGGCTTCTGGATGGTGAGCTGGTTCAAACGCCAGTTCGGGCAGCGGGAACAGGCGATTGCCGAGGAACGGGGCATTGCCCCGGAAGCCCTCTTCGATGAACTGGTGCGTGAGGTGCCGCCCGGTTCCATGGGCCTGATGCTGCAACCGTACTGGTCACCGGGGGTGCGCCAGCCGGGGCCAGAGGCCAAGGGGGCGATCATCGGCTTCGGGGATGTGCATACCCGTGCCCATATCTACAGGGCCATCCTGGAGGGGCTGGCCTATGCGCTGCGTGAGGGCAAGGAGCGGCTTGAGCGACGCAACCGTGTGCCGGTGCAGTGCCTGCGTGTGGCGGGGGGAGGGTCCCAGAGCGATGAGGCCCTGCAGCTGACGGCGGATATCTTCGGTCTGCCCGCGGAGCGGCCACATACCTATGAAACGTCAGGGCTGGGGGCAGCGATCAACGCGGCCGTCGGGCTGGGCTGGTACGCGGATTACGATTCGGCAGTGGCAGCCATGACCCGGCTTGGGGAGCGCTTCGATCCGGACCCGGAGCGTCAGGCGCTCTACGATCGGTTGTACCGGGAGGTGTATCAGCGGATGTATTCGCGGCTGTCACCACTGTATCACCGGATCCGAGCGATTACCGGGTATCCCGAATAAAAAAAGGCGGACCAAGGGTCCGCCTGAAGAAGAAGTCGTAAGGGAAGAATGAAAAGCCTGAAAAATTCATAATCCCTGGGATCCTGTTGCAGTGCCCGGTTGCCGGCGAAAGTACTGCTGTCTCTTCCGCCCCGGGGGATACTGCTCAAATCCACGTGTTCAGTATGCGTTGGAGGAGGACCGGCGTCTGTTGAATGACGGTGAGCGCGCGTAACGGAATGTGAACACGGTCACAGTACTAACCGGTCTCCGGCTTGCTCCTGGGGGCTGCTGCCTGGGCCCGTGTGAGCGTCCGTGACTGGCGGGCGTTGCTGAGCCCCTCCTCCACAGCAGCTTCCATGGCATCGGCCGTGGGCGTCACTTCCCTCTCACTGGCAATGCAGAGCGTTGCGTCGGCTTCCACGGAAATGAAGCCACGGCTGGTCTTGAGCGCCTTGTGGTTGATGCCGTCATGCAGGCGGCGGAAGGCGGCTGGTCGGCAGTGATCCGCGTCCGGAAAGTGTGCGATGACCGCGTAGCGATCATGCCCGATCCGGCACAGGGCATCCAGTGGCCGGATCAGCCCGGTCATGCGCCGGGCAAGTGTCTCCAGGAGTTCGTTCTGAACCGGGGCGGGCTGTTCCCGGCAGTGGCGTCCCCAGTGGCGGATGCCGATGAGGACATAGCCCACGGCACCGCCGCGCGACTCGGTGTAGTCGAGTGCCTGCTGCAGGCGCTGACGGGCGTAGCGGGCATTCCCCAGTCCTGTCTCCGGGTCGACCACGTTGTGGGCTTCAAGCTGCCGGTTTTCTTCCATCAGCAGTTGATTGGTATGGAGCAGGGTGTTGTGGCGTTCCGCCAGTCTGTCCGCCGCGAAAACCCGGGGCAGGAGCTGTTTGGTCATGTCGGATTTGTAGATGAAGTCGTCCACACCGCGGTCGAACGCCTTGCTCAGGGCTTCGACGCTTTCCTTGCCGGTCAGCAGGATGATGTAGGTGTAGTGGTTGGTCTGCTCATCCTGCTGGCGGACCCGGTCCGTCAGTTCGAGCCCGTCCATCTCCGGCATCAGCCAGTCCGCGATAAGAATGCTGATGGGGTCGCGGTCGAGGGTCTCGAGGGCATCCGCTGCGGTATTGACCACCTGGAGGTTGGTGTAACCGGCCTGCTTGAGGGTGCGGCTGACGACGGCGCTGCTGAAACGGGCATCGTCCACGACAAGGATGGGCAGTTCGGGGTTCATTCGAAGTCCGTTGTTGTTATCCGTTGTGGTCAGAAGTGATGCGTTTCCGGCCCATTATAGACGCCAAAGACCGGCGGGTACCGGCGACAATGCAAAACGTTTTTGAGGGATGGCGAGGGTGTGAGCTGCATCGCACGTAGGAGCGGCCATGGCCGCTCCTACGGGGTGGTGGGGCGATCCGGGTGGGCGAGCCAGAGCAGGGCAACGGCCAGCAGAATGGCGGGGATGCCCAGACCGGCCGTGATCAGGAAAAAGCCGATCCAGCCCACATTCTCGGCCACGACGCCGGTAAAGCCTCCCAGGAACTGGCCCGGCAGTGTCATCAGGGAGCTGAAAAGCGCGTACTGGGTGGCGGTATAGCGGGTGTTGGTGAGGCTGGAAAGGTAGGCGATGAAAACCGAGATGGACAGGCCGCCTGTGACGTTGTCCGCCACGATGGCGGCGACAAGCCCGATGGTTTCCGGCCCCAGGCCGGCCAGCCAGGCGAAGGTCAGGTTGGTTGCCGGGGCCATGAAGGCGGTGCCGATCAGCATGCGCGCAATGCCGAAGCGCGCGGTCATGAGCCCGCCCACGGCGGCGCCGACCAGGGTCATCGCCAGCCCGAAGGCGGCAGCGATATTGGCGATCTGTTCCTTGGTGAATCCCAGGTCCAGATAGAAGGGGTTGGCCATGACGCCCATGAATATGTCACTGATCCGGAAGGTGGCCACAAACAGCAGGATGACGATGGCCGCTCTGCCATAGCGCTGAAAGAAGTCCGTGAAGGGGCAGACCACCGCGCCGATGAACCAGGCGGTGATGCGCTGGCGCAGGCCGGTATGCTGGGTGTCCGCCAGGTACTGGATGACCCGCTCTTCCGATTCCGGCGCAAAACGATCCACTTCGGCGACGGGCTCACGGCTGATCAGGGTAGTGACCATCCCCACAGCCATGAGTGCGGCCATCACGCCATAGGACAGCGACCAGCTGCCCACGGCGGCCACGTGCAGGGCGCCGGCGCCGGCGGCCAGGATCGCGACGCGGTAGCCGGTAACGTAGGTGGCGGCCATGGCGGCCTGGTGGGTATCCGGTGCGGCTTCCACGCGGTAGGCGTCGATGGCGACATCCTGGGTCGCGGACCCGAAAGCTGCGACAACCGCCCAGACCGCGACCAGCCAGAGCTGTTCGCGCGGGTCAGTCAGGGCCATTCCCAGCAGGCTTACCGCAACCGCGATCTGCGCGGCCAGCATCCAGGCACGCCGGCGCCCGAGCAGTCGGCTCAGACCGGGCAGAGGCAGCCGGTCCACCAGCGGGGCCCAGAGCACCTTGATGGAATGGGCCATGCCGACCCAGCTGAGGAAGCCGATGGCGGCCAGCTCAATGCCCAGGTCCCGCAGCCAGGCAGTAAAGGTACCGCCTACCAGCAGCAGGGGCAGGCCGGCGGAGAACCCAAGGAACAGCATGCCGATGACGCGTGGGTTCAGATAGACCCGCCAGCCGGGGTACAGCGTCGCCTGTGGCGAGGACTCAGTCATGGATTACGCTTCTGTATGGTTGAAGTCCAGCTGCTTCGCCCCGATGGTGATGCATACAACGACCAAGTCGCGGAGACCGCATGCCCGTTTTTCTGATTGCCTTCATTATCGTTCCCATCATCGAGATGGTGGTCCTCATTGAAGTCGGGGGCATGATTGGTGCCCTTCCGACGGTTGGCCTGGTGCTGCTGACCGCCGTCATTGGTGCCGCCATGCTGCGCCAGCAGGGCGCCGCGACCCTGCTCCGTGCCAACCAGCGCATGGCCAGCGGTGAGCTGCCGGCGCGCGAGATGGCGGAAGGGCTGCTGCTGGCCATCGGGGGCGCCCTGCTGTTGACCCCGGGGTTCATCACGGACGCCGTGGGCTTTGCCTGCCTGATCCCCTTCACACGGCGCTGGCTGAGCAGTTACGTGATGAATCGTATGGTGTTCAACGGGGGCGCGTCCATGGGCGGGCATTACGAATACCATTCGTACCGGGAGCGCGGGCCGCGCCGGGATGCCGACGGCAACATCATCATCGAGGGCGAGTTTGAACAGCAGCGCCGGGATGAGGACGATCCCGAGCGCCTGGACCGGCACTGAAAAATTTTCCGGGTGGGGATTGAAAAAAGGCAGTGCATCCCCAACTTAGGGCAGCACAAGGCCAATGTGCTTTGGGTAATCTCAACTCATTGCTTAACCGACGAACCGAAACTGGAGACAAGCAGCAATGAAAATCCGTCCGTTACACGATCGCGTAGTCGTGCGTCGCAAGGAAGAAGAAGAGAAGACCGCCGGTGGCATCGTGCTGCCCGGCAATGCCCAGGAGAAGCCCTCCCAGGGTGAGGTTCTGGCCGTAGGCGAGGGCAAGACCCTGGATAACGGCGAAGTACGCAAACCGGCGGTGAAAGCCGGTGATCAGGTTGTGTTCGGGCAGTTCGCCGGTAACACCGTCAAGGTCGACGGCGAGGAACTGCTGATCATGAGCGAGAACGACATCTACGGTGTGCTGGAGGGCTGAAGCAGCCCCGGGCACCTGACGAGATTCAACAGTCAAGCAACAGGAACAGAAGACTATGGCGAAAGAGATCAAGTTCTCCGATCACGCCCGCAAGCAGATGGTAACGGGCGTCAATACGCTGGCTGACGCGGTCAAGGTCACTCTCGGTCCCAAGGGCCGGAACGTGGTGATGGAAAAGTCCTTCGGTGCTCCGAATGTCACCAAGGACGGCGTGAGCGTTGCCAAGGAAATCGAGCTTGAGGACAAGTTCGAGAACATGGGCGCTCAGATGGTCAAGGAAGTCGCTTCCCAGACCAATGACAACGCCGGCGACGGTACAACCACCGCAACCGTTCTGGCCCAGGCCATCGTGCGCGAGGGTGTGAAGGCAGTAACCGCGGGCATGAACCCCATGGACCTCAAGCGCGGCATCGACAAGGCATGCCAGTCGGCCGTTGAAGAGATCCGCAAGCTCTCCACGCCCTGCAACGACTCCAAGACCATCGCCCAGGTGGGCACCATCTCCGCCAACAGCGACGAGACCGTCGGCGCGCTGATCGCGGATGCGATGGACAAGGTCGGTCAGGAAGGCGTCATCACTGTTGAGGAAGGCCGTGGCCTTGAGGACGAGCTGGAAGTGGTCGAGGGCATGCAGTTCGACCGTGGCTACCTCTCGCCCTACTTCATCAACAACAACGAGAGCATGACCGTCGAGCTGGACGACCCCTACATCCTGCTCGTGGACAAGAAGATCTCCAACGTGCGCGACCTGCTGCCGACGCTCGAAGCGGTTTCCAAGTCCGGCAAGCCGCTGCTGATCATCGCCGAGGACGTTGAAAGCGAAGCGCTGGCGACCCTGGTGGTCAACAACATGCGCGGCATCGTCAAGGTCGCAGCTGTGAAGGCGCCCGGCTTCGGCGACCGTCGCAAGGAGATGATGCAGGACATTGCCGTTCTTACCGGCGGTACCGTGATCTCCGAGGAAGTCGGCCTGACCCTCGAGAACGTCTCCCTGGATGACCTGGGCAGCGCCAAGCGCGTCAACATCAGCAAGGAAGACAGCACCGTCATCAACGGCAACGGCCAGCAGCAGGACATTGAAGCCCGTACTGGCCAGATCAAGAAGCAGATCGAGGAAAGCACCTCCGACTACGACAAGGAGAAGCTCCAGGAGCGCCTTGCCAAGCTGGCCGGTGGTGTTGCCGTGATCAAGGTGGGCGCTGGCTCCGAAGTTGAGATGAAGGAGAAGAAAGCCCGCGTTGAGGACGCGCTGCACTCGACCCGTGCCGCTGTTGAAGAGGGCATCGTGGCCGGTGGTGGCGTGACCCTGGTCCGTGCGCTGCAGGCGATTGAAGGCCTCAAGGGCGACAACGAAGAGCGCCAGATGGGCATCAACCTGCTGCGTCGTGCCATGGAAGCACCGCTCAAGCAGATCGCCTACAACTCCGGTGATGAGCCGGCCGTGGTGGTCGACAAGGTGCTCGAAGGCAAGGGCAACTACGGGTACAACGCCTCTACCGGTGAGTACACCGATATGCTCGAAGCGGGCATCATCGACCCGGCCAAGGTAACCCGCTCCGCACTGCAGGCGGCGGCATCCGTAGCCGGCCTGATGATCACCACCGAGTGCATGATCGCCGACCAGCCGGAAGAGAACGATGGCGGCGGTGCCGGCGGTGGTATGCCGGACATGGGCGGCATGGGAGGCATGGGCGGCATGATGTAAACGCCTCCTTCCCATCGCCGGTGTGACCGGCTCCATGAAAACCCCCGTGGCGGTTCGCCTCGGGGGTTTTTTATGGTTATCCTGTCGGCGCCTCCATCGCAGTGGTTGTCGTAAGGATGCGCAGATCGTCCCTCCAGAATACAGAGTCATCCGCCGGCGCTGAGCACCCCCGCTTTCGCGTCGGGCCGCTGCGGTTGTTTCTTCTGGTCCTTCTTTTCGTCATGACATGGCTGGTCGCGCTGGTGGTGTATCTGCCGGCGGGTTGGGTCTGGGCCCAGGTGGCGCGAGAGGTTGCCGTTCCCGATGTTGTTGAGGTGCAGCAGGTGGGCGGGACCGTCTGGTCCGGTGATGCCTGGCTGCGTGTGCAGGGCTTGCCCCTGCGCCTGAGCTGGCAGCTGCAGCCGGGGTCGCTCATTCACGGGTTCGTGCCGCTGGAATGGCGGCTTCATTCACCTGGCTCTGACGCGGAGGGCAGTGTGACCGCCATGCTGGATGGCCGTGTGCGGATGCTGCTGCGCCGCGCCCGGGTGGACCTGGAGGAGATCACGGCCCACGACCTGGGCATCCAGCCCCTGCGCATTCCCGGTGTCATGACGCTGGAGAGCTTCTTCGGCGTCTGGGGTCCGGAACAGGGTTTCGGGAGCTTCCAGGGGAAGGGCCAGTGGCCGGGAGGCAGCGTGACCTGGCCCATGGGCGGTCAACCCCGCCAGTCGCGCATGCCGCCGATTGAGGGGCACCTTACCAGCAACAATGGCCAGCCGGAGCTGGTCCTGATGGAACAGGGCACGTCGGACCCGGCGGTGCGCCTGGTGGTGGATGCCAGTGGTCGCGCCGAGGTTGAGCTCTACAAGCGCTGGATTGATTTCCTGGGGCTGGACTTCGCGCCGGATGCGGCGCCGGGCGATGTGGTCTTCCGTGTGAGCCAGCAGGTGGCGCCATGAACCGCTGGCCGGTCCGTCTTGCGCATCTGCTGCTGGTTGTCCTGGTAGTCCAGCTGGGCTGGAAAGGCGGGCAGTGGACCTGGCGTGTGATCTGGCCGGCGCCATCAGACCCGGTGGAGCTCGCGCTTACGCAGGGCGACCCCCAGCGGGGAGCGGGCAGCAGTATGCCGCTCAGGGACATCGCGCTTTTCGGCCGAGCCGCCTCCGGCGAGCAAAGCAGCGTGTCCCGGGTGGAGCGGGAAACCGCACCGGAGACAGGGCTTACACTGACGCTTCACGGCGTCTTTCTGGCCACCCGCGGGAAAGGCTCCAGTGCTATCCTTTCCGGGCGGGATGGCGCCGCCGAGCGTTACGCGGTCGGTGATGAGCTGCCTGGTGGCGCGGAACTGGTGGCTGTGGAGCCGAACCGGATTCTGCTGCAGCGTAACGGTGAGGTGGAGTCGCTGGGTTTTGATGACGACGGGCTCACACTTGGCGGGGTTGCGGCTGCCGGGGAAAGAACGGAAGATAGCCGAGCCGGGGTTGAGCGGGCCGTCGAGGCGCTGGAAGAGGATCCTGAAGAGGCAATCGCCAGGGCGGGTTTCCGGCCCAATGAGGACGGTCCCGGTTATGTGTATGACGGCACCAACGAAAAGCTTTCAGACATGAACCTGCAGCCCGGTGATGTGATCATTTCCGTTAACGGGCAGCAGCTGGGCGACATCGAGGCCGACCGGGCCAATCTGGAACGCTGGATGAACTCGGATCGGCTTGACCTTGAGATTAAGCGTGGGGGCACGCGCTTTTCATTCACGGTTCCGGTTCCATAACCGGCGAACCAGACAACAACAACGGGCACTGGTTATCCAATGATCCGCATGCAACGACTGTTTTTCGCATTTGCGCTGGCACTGCTGGCTTCCATGCCTCTCATGGCCCAGGACGATAACGGGGCCGGGAACCAGGAGGTGGCTGAAGCCGGGAACTCCGAAACCTGGACGGTCAACCTCAAGGATGCCGATATCCGCGCCCTGGTGGACCAGGTCTCGGACATTACCGGTTACAGCTTCGTGGTTGATCCGCGCGTCAAGGGCAAGGTGACCGTGGTCTCGGAAACCCCGATGAACAAGAATGAGGTGTATGACCTCTTCCTCTCGGTACTGCATGTGCACGGGTTCACCGCCATTCCCGGTGAGGATGCGATCAAGGTGATCCAGCAGAGTGACGCCAAGCAGACGGCCGAGGACATCACCCGCTTCATGGATGTGCCTTCCGAGCAGCTGATGACCCGTGTCATCCATGTGGAGAACGTCAGCGCCATGCAGCTGGTGCCCATCCTCAGGCCCATGGTGGCCAGTTACGGGCATCTGGCCGGAGTATCCGCCGCCAACGCGCTGATCATCAGTGACCACAAGGCCAATATCCAGCGCATGCAGCGCCTGATTGACGATCTCGACAAGCCCACGGATTCCGAGGTGGAAGTGGTTCAGCTGGAAGAGGCCTATGTCGGTGACATGGTGGAGCTTCTGGAGGAACTCGGCCCGGATCAGCTCAGTGGCCGTGGCGGCAGTGACGACGACCGTTCCGCCAGCGTGGTTGCTGACGAACGCAGCAACCGCCTCATTCTGCGTGGCACCAGTGCCTTCCGTGAGAAGGTGCGGGAGCTGGTGGAGAAACTGGACACGCCCAGCACCAGCCGCGGCACCACCAAGGTCATCCGGCTCAGCCATGCGGATGCCACCAAGCTCAGCGAGATGCTGAGCGGGCTCATGGGCGATATCACCGAAGGCGACGGGGGTAACCAGGGTAGTAGCGGTGAGAGCGATGTGTCCGTCTATGCGGATAAGGGGCTCAATGCGCTTGTGGTGCGCGCCGAACCGCAGATGATGAGTGAGATCGAGTTCATCGTTGACCAGCTGGACGTACGCCGTGCCCAGGTGCTGATCGAGGCCGCCATCGTTGAGATCAGCAATGAGGCTGGCCAGGATCTTGGCGTCCAGTGGGCAACCGGGGATGAATCCGGCGATTCGACCGCGCCCGTGGCCGGTACCAACTTCGAGAATGTGGGGGTGAGCCTCAATACGGTCCTGGCCCAGATTCTCGGTGGCTCGATCGGTAGCGGCGAGAATGGCTCGAGCCTTGGCCTGGGTTCCGGCCTTACCATTGGCGCCGGGGAACGTGACTCGAATGGCCTCACCTGGGGGGTGCTGATCCAGGCCCTGTCCACGTCCAGCAAGGCCAATCTGCTGTCCACGCCCTCGATCATCACCCTGGATAACGAGGAATCCGAGATCATCGTGGGGCAGAACGTGCCTTTCCGTACTGGCCAGTCCACCAGCACCGGCGATGGGCTCACCAATCCCTTCACCACCATTGAGCGCAAGGACATTGGTCTGACCCTTAACGTCAAACCCAGCATCAGTGCGGATGATGTGGTGAAGCTGGCTGTGGAGCAGACCACCGAGGATATCGGCCAGTCACTGGAAAGCGCTGCTGACCTGATCACCGAAAAGCGTGAGATCAAGACCACGGTGCTGGCTGATGATGAGGAGACCATCGTTCTGGGTGGTCTGATCAATGAGGACTACCGGGTTTCCCAGAGCAAGGTGCCGCTGCTGGGGGATATTCCACTGCTTGGGGCCCTGTTCCGCAGTGAGACCAAAACCCGCCAGAAGCGCAACCTGATTGTGTTCCTCAGGCCCACCATCCTCCGTGAGGAGGGCGAGGCTGATGAGGTGGCGCGTACCCAGTTCAAGCGCCTGTGGGAAGTGAACCTGGGCATGAACGGGGAAAAGACGGAAGGCGAACAGCCTGAGCGGCCCGAGATGGAGGAAATGTTCGAGGGCAACCCGCTGCCGCCGGTCGAATGAAAACCGCTGTCGCCATCAGCGGCAGCGGGCGGGCGCCTGCAGGCGGGCCGTCTGGAGCGGGATCAGTTCGCTGCTGCGACAGTTCTCGCCGTTCTCATTGCTGCAGAACTGGAGGCCGAACTCGTAACCAGCGGTTTCGGGATTGCTGAGCACGAAGCGCACGGATTCGCCGCTCTGGACGTGCTCTGCATTGTCCATGGTCAGCGCCTCGCCCTGGGGCACACGGAAGATCGAGTAGTAGTCCACGCCCGTCTCCGCCCGTTCGTTGGCGTCGAATTCATACAGGCTGCAGAGCCGTTTTTCGTCCACATGGCTCCAGAAAGGGGAATCCCCGTCGCCGTCCGTCCGTACCGACATGGCATGGTGCAGTGAGGGCTCGTCCCGGCCCAGCAGGCCTGCCACTTCCTCCTGCAGGCGGGCTGCGTTGAGGATACCTGCGCCCATGAGGTCACTGGAGGATGTCAGTGGGGTTACTGCGTCCGACAGGAGGTCCAGCAGGGTATCCCTTTCAAGTTCCGGGATATCCTGGGCAATGAGACCGAGGATGCCACTGACAATGGGGGCTGAGAACGAGGTCCCGCTCATCCAGCGGTGGCCGTCTTCCGGTCCCTGGACCCGCACCTGTTGCCCCAGAGCGCTGACTGTCAGGGCGGAGCCGTAATTCGAGAAGCTGGTCTGGTCGCCGTCGCGTGTGACAGCGCCCACGGTCACCACGCCACGACAGCTTGCGGGGGCATAGCCTGAGGCGTCACTGCGGCTGTTGCCGGCGGAGGCCACCACCAGAGCCCCCGCCTGGTTGGCGGTGTCGATGGCCGCCTGCAGGTTGCTTGTGCAGGTGGTCTCGGCACTCAGCGAGAGGTTCACGATGTCCGCGGGTTCCGGCAGTGTGCGACCGGCGCCCACATCCTCACCAGCCGCCCACCGGATAGCGCGGGCCACGTTGTAGAGATGGCCGGAGCTGTCACAGGCGAGCACCCGGGCCGGGTGGATATCCGCCTCGAGCATGCCGGCCATGCCGGTGCCGTTGTCCGTCCTGGCCCCGATGATACTGGCCACGCTCTGGCCATGGTAGGTGTCGCAACTGTCCGCGTCGTAGGAGAAGACGCCCCGTCCGTCATCCACGAGGCTGATGCCGTTGCGCCAGCTGAAGTCCTCATGGTTGGCGAAGCCCCCGTCGACGACGACAACACGGAGGCGTTCATTGGTTTCAGCGCGGGCCCATGCGGTTTCCACACTGGAAGCGCCCGCGTAGTCCGTCACACTGCGCCACCAGAGCTGATCCCGGGTGCGGGGGTCATTGGGCCCCGTGGAGGCACTGGTGGTACTGCTCTGTCCAGTCACTGGCCCGGAGGAGTCCGGGGCCTCTGCTGCTTCCGGCTCCGGTGTGCTGACTACCGCATCGCGTTCCACGGATTCAATGCCGGGAATGAGCTGGAGAAGCGCTTCCACGGCCTCCGCCTGGGAGGCGGGAACCTCGATCACTTCCGTGTTCTGCCAGGTGGCGGTGATCACTGCTCCCACACGGTCCGCGACCGACCCCACGCCCGGCTCGCGCCGGACCACCAGGGATACGACACCGCGGGCCTGCGACTCCGCGGCCGTGATGTCATTCTGGCTGGCCTCGTTTCCGTCCGGGGTCTGCGCGCTGGCACTGACCGATGTGGTAATGGATGCCAGAAATCCCAGGAGCAGGAGGCCAGTCCTGAATGTCATGAACGTGTCTCCACTATGTCAACGTCGTTCAGAAAGCGGTAGCGGCGGTCAAACTGCCATTGCTGCCGAACAAGTGCTCCGTATGCTGGATTGCCGACGTGACGGGAAACCCGCTCGACATCAGAGCGGTACGCCAGCTGGCCGGAACTGATGTCCGGAACCGCTATATCAATCCGCTGGTCGCCGGTCAGTTCCGCCAGTTTGTCCGCAGCGTACTGCCCGTGCGCGCCGAGGTAGCTGGCGGCGAGATCCGCTGCCTTTGAGAGCTCGTATTCTCCCGCTCGACCATTGCGGTAATCCTCGAGAACGCGCTCAACCTTTTTGATTTTTTCGGCCAGTGTGCCATGGGCGGATGCAGTCTCCGGTGTCCAATCCGCCAGCATCGACTGTCGCTCCGACCAGTCGATCTGGCCTTCGAGGTAGGCAACTTCCAGCATGTAGGCGTAGGCCTGCCGATCCTCGCTCAAGGCCAGAATGGAGGCGCTTTCATCGACGAGGTGGTCAGCCCGGATTTCGTCGGCGCGCCCGGACCGGTTCTCCACGACCACATTGATCCGCAGCTGCGTGGATCCGTGAGGGTCCAGAATACGGACCTGAGTGCGCCTCGGGCGGTCCACATGGCTGCTCCGGAATGCCAGGGTGTTGCCCTCCCAGTGCAGTTCACTCAGCTGGCCGTCAGCTTCCAGGCTGGCTTCTTCCGCCGAGAAACACAGTGACAGGTTGTCCCGGTAGGTGGTGTTCTCGTTCACCAGCAGGTTACGGGTCTCGGTCTTGCCGCAGGCGGCTGTTGAGCCGGTATCACTGGCGTCGCCGCTGGAGGAACCGCCGCCGATACACCCGGCCAGCAGGAGTGAGGCAGCCAGTGTGATGTGCTTGAGGGGGGTTGCGGTCAGGCGGAGGAAAGCGGTTGGAGCTCTGAGCATTTTGTGACGCCGTTCTCATTATGAGTTCAGCGATGACAATACTCAGAGAGTGTTAAGGCAGGGGTAACCGACTGTTTGGCCGGGGTTACACCGGTGTAACGCAACCGGGGTGGATCACCCCTGAGTGCAACCGGTTGTAACAGGTGGTTTCAGGTGCGGCTCTGGTGTTACGGCCTCGTTTCGAATGTATCGATGAAGGCCTGGAACTGCTCCACATCCACCGGCTTGCTGAAGTAGTAGCCCTGGGCCATGACGCAGCCGCGGTTCACCAGGTAGACGCTCTGTTCCTCGGTCTCCACGCCCTCGGCGATCACATCCAGGCTGAGACTCCGGCCAAGATCAATGATGGTGTTGGCGATCTGGGTATCCTCCTCATTGGCGAGGAGATCCCGGATGAACTGTTTGTCGATTTTCAGGTGGTGTACCGGCAGCCGCTTGAGGTAGGTCAGCGAGGAATAGCCGGTGCCGAAGTCGTCCACTGCCACGCGGATGCCTTCGTCCCTGAGACGCGAGAGCTTGCCGATGGCATCATCGAGGTTCTGCATGAAACTGGTTTCTGTGACCTCCAGTTCCAGGCGGGAGGGGGGCAGGTCGTGCTGGCGCAGGACGCCGAGAATCACGTCCACGATGTTGTTCTGGCGCAGCTGCACGGGCGAGAGATTGACCGACATCCGCAGGGCCAGACCCTGATCCATCCATTCCCGGGCCTGACGGCAGGCCTCATCCAGGACCCAGTAACCGATCTCAATGATGGACAGATTGAGTTCCGCCAGCGGAATGAACTCATCCGGCGGAATGAAGCCCCGCTCGGGGTGCTGCCAGCGCAACAGGGCTTCGGCGCCCAGAACGCGATGGGTGTCCATATCCACCTGGGGCTGGTACACCAGATGGAACTGGCGCTGGGCCAGGGCCATGTCCAGGTCCCGCTCCAGGTGCTTGCGCTCACGGATGGCCTGATCGACGCTGGCTACATAGAACTGGAACCGGTTGCGGCCCTCGGATTTGGCAAGGGTCATGGACTGTTCCGCTTTCTGCAGGAGACGGTCGGACTGCAGGGCATCGTCCGGATAGATGGCCACACCGATGGTTGCCGTGATGCTGATTTCCTTGCCGCTGACAGTGACCGGGCGACTGAGCTCGTGCAGCAGCCACTCGGCCATGGCGGCTGCCTGGTAGGTCTCCCGGATGCCGCCCTGGATGACCGCGAACTGGTCCGCACCGAGTCGCCCGCCGTTGACCAGGTTGTCCTGGCTGTTGTTCGTGATCCTTTCAGCGATCACCTGCAGCAGCTGGTCACCGCTGGAGAAGCCGTACTGCTCGTTGAGTGTCTTGAAGTCGTCCAGTCCGAGGCAGAAGATCGCCACCATGCCACGCTGGCGGCGTGCGTTCTCCAGGGCACCGTTGAGCAGACTCAGGAACATGTCCCGGTTGGGGAGGCCTGTGAGCGAATCATAGCGTGACAGGCGGGTGATGCGGTCCTGGGCATCCTGGTGTTTCTGCTGGGTCTCGGAGATGGCGGTGAGAAGCTCGTTGGTGGCCTTGACCCAGGTGTCGAGCTCGTCGCGGTCGTGGCCCTTGGGGGTCTGGAGAAGGTGCTGGCCGGGGTCGGCGGGATCCACATTCGAGAGATCCTCGGCAATGCGGAACAGCGGGCGTGTCACCAGGAGATGGTAGACCACGTAGAGCACCAGGCCGAGGATCAGGGCGCGGGCGATGCCGGAAAGCAGTATGAGAGAGGCGCGCTCCAGCCAGAGTGTGGCCTGCGGGGCGGTGTCCACCTCGATGATCAGCTGGCCGTACTTGACCTTCTCGTCCCCCTGGGTGCGAACCAGATCCACCCGGTAGGTGCGCTGTTGTCCGAAGATGGCGTCAGTAAGGGAGCGGTAGGGGCTGTCCGTGAGCGAGCGGTCAGCCCGGGCCAGGGGCATGCCATCGGGATGGACGATTTCGCCGCCGCGTATGGACTGCTGTTCGAACAGCCCGTCAATCACCTGTTCCGCAAGGTCCTCATCGATGCTGTAGACGGCCTGGGTCGCTGCCTCCCGCACCAGGGCGAGCGTCTGCTGGGCGCGCTCATCGAGCTCGTGGGAAACGGTGCGGAAATCGATGAAGATCTGGATGCTGCCGATCATCAGGCCGACAGTGAACGCCGTGATCAGTACCCAGCGCAGGATACGGTAGCCGAGACGGCGTTCGGGCTGGAAAAGTGTCCTCATGGATCAGTCCGGATTCCTTGTCACTCCCTCCGGGAAACCCCGGCTCTGGACAAGCGTAGCAGGTCTGTGTGAAAAGCTGAAAATCAGCGCAGGGAGCAGGCCACCCATCAGGGTCGCCAGTCGAACTCCGGACATTCCGGCAGCAGGCTTGCGGTGTTCATGGCGCGCCAGCGCAGCTCTTCCAGGGAATCCGCAAGGATGTTGATGTGGCCCACCTTACGCCCCGACCGCCCGGCCTTTCCATAGAGGTGCAGGTGGGTGTAGGGCAGCCTGAGGATCTCCGCCACCGGTCCTGTTTCGCCGATCAGGTTGATCATGCAGGTGGGCTGTAAGGCTGCCGTTTCGCCCAGGGGCAGCCCCGAGACGGCACGGATGTGGTTCTCGAACTGGCTGGTAACTGCGCCGTTCTGGCTCCAGTGACCGGAGTTGTGCACGCGAGGGGCCATCTCGTTGGCAACCAGGCCTTCCTCCGTTTCAAACATTTCCAGCGCCAGCACGCCTACATAGCCCAACTCGTTCATCAGTGTGCGGATCATGCGCTGGGCCTGGTCCTCCAGCTCCGGGGTGACGTGCGGTGCCGGTGCAATGGAGAAGCGCAGGATGCCCTGGTGGTGGATATTCTCGGCCAGTGGATAGAAGGCCATTGCGCCGTCCTGGCCGCGAGCAGCCACAATGGACAGCTCCCGCCTGAAGGCAACAAAGGATTCGGCAATGGCCGTGTCACAGCCGATGCGGGGCCAGGCCTGCGGGGCCTGTTCCGGACTATCGAGCACCGCCTGTCCCTTGCCGTCGTACCCCTCGGTGGCGGACTTGGCCACAACACGGCCACCCAGGCGCTGTGTTGCTGCCTGCAGTTCCTCCGCTGACGCCACTACCTCGAAAGGTGCTGTGCTGATGCCCAGATCCCGGAAGAGGGCCTTCTCAAGGGTGCGGTTCTGGCAGCACTGCAGGGCCCTGGGAACTGGATGGACGGGCTTTTCCGTGGCGATGCGGTTCACCAGCTCGAGCGGCAGGTGCTCGAATTCGTAGGTCACCACGTCTGTTTCGTTGAGAAAGGTTCCGAGGTGTTGGCCGTCGGGGTCGTTGTAGATGGTGCCGACGCCCGCAGAGGCTTTGCCCGCCGGGTCATAGAGGCTGAATTCATGCCCCAGGCGCATGCCATCCAGTGTCAGCATGCGGCCAAGCTGGCCCGCGCCGAGAATGCCGATTCTCATCGTGCCTCCTGCCGTGTTCGTCTTGGTTCAGTCCGCCGGATCGGGGCTGTTGAGCACATCCTGCGTCTGCTTCTCGCGGAAGGCCTGAAGTGCCTGCGCCACGCCCGCATCGGAGAGGGACAGGATCTGTGCGGCCATGAGTCCGGCATTGCGGGCCCCAGCCTTGCCGATGGCGAGGGTGCCCACGGGTACACCGCCAGGCATCTGCACAATGGAGTACAGGGAGTCCAGGCCGCTCAGCGCACGTGACTCAACGGGAACACCCAACACCGGGAGGGTGGTGTGGGCCGCGACCATGCCGGGCAGGTGCGCCGCGCCGCCAGCTCCGGCGATGATCACCTGCAGGCCCCGGTCGCGTGCCTCGCGGGCGTAGTCACTGAGCAGGTCCGGGGTACGGTGGGCTGACACGACACGGCGTTCATAGGCAACGCCAAGTTCGTCCATTACGGTGGCCGCGTGTTCCATGGTCGGCCAGTCCGATTTTGAGCCCATGATGAGTCCGACCTGAGCCTGTTGCGCCATGGGTGACTCCACATCACTGTCCAGCGGGAAAGCGCGATATTCTATGCCCGCAGGCGGGGCAGTGCAAATGCTAACCAGTGCCCGGGCTTTGCGCAGTGCCGTACCGGGGGTACCATGCCTTGAACCCGATCAAAGGCAGCACCTGTAGACGCTGGGAGAGCAGCATGGAGTCACTGAGACCGGACGAGGATCAACTGGCTGAGCGTGGAAATGGAGGCGCTTCCGGAAAAGGCGGCGGATCCGGGGAGGCCGGTGGTGGTTCCGGGCCTCCTGGAATGCGCCCTTTATGGTTGCTGCTCGTGCTCGTTGTGGTCTGCGCAGGTGCTGGGGGCTGGCTGGCATGGGAACAGGCGCAGCGGATCGCCGCTCTTGAGAGCCGGCTGGCAACTGTGAAAAGCGATGTCCGGACCAACCAGATGGAGCTCGGGGTGGTGGATGAGGAGCGCGAAGAGACCGGTCAGGCCATCTCCGAGCAGCTCGAGATGCTTGACGACGAAATGCGCAAGCTCTGGGTCGTGGCTCACCAGACCAACCGGCCCCGCATCGAGAAGCTGGAGGAACAGACAGGCACGCTCGAATCCCGTGTGGAGGAGCTGGGGGCCGGGCAGCAGAGCCAGGCGGGTCGGCTTGATGAGCTGGCGGGGTCCATCGAGGGCATGCCGGATGCCGGGGAGCTGCGTGCCTCTGTGGAAGAGCAGGTTCAGGGCGTACGTGATGACCTGGACAGCCGTATTCAGTCGCTGCAACAGGGCCGCAGGTTGGCGCTGGAGGAACTGCGGGCCCGACTGGATGGGCTGGAAAGCAGCGTGGCCGGACTGGAAGAGAAAGTTTCCGGAAGCGGCGAGGTCAGTGCCCTGAAGGAGCAGCTGACGGAACTGGAGTCCGTGGTGGATTCGATCGACAGTTCCCGTGCCCAGCTGACCCAGCGCTTTGTGCGGCTGCAGGAGCGCGTGGATCGGCTGGCGGATCGCCAGAGTGCAGGAGGCTCCTGAGATGCCACGTAAACAGGATGCCGGAGACCATCTGCGTCGCCGGCTGGATCGCTGGGGAGTTTGGCAGAGCGAACAGCTGGACTCGCTCACCGGTCTGGTAACCCGCCGTCTGGACGCGCTCAATCGTGCCCTCGCAAAGCGGGCTGTGCCCAGATCCCGCCGGGAGCACGTGGAAGCGCTGATGAATGAACGTCGGCAACGTGGCCCCTCGCTGGAAGTGATCGAGGGCGGTGACGGCCGTGATTCCGGGGATTCCTGAAAAAAATCGAGGAAAGGGGTTTGACAGCTCCAGTGAAATGCTTAAAATGCGCATCTCGTTCGGCAGGGAAAGCCCTGCAGAGCGGTTTCGGAGCGGTAGTTCAGATGGTTAGAATGCCGGCCTGTCACGCCGGAGGTCGCGGGTTCGAGTCCCGTCCGCTCCGCCATCTTTTGGGTGGTTAGCTCAGTTAGGGAGAGCATCGGCCTTACAAGCCGAGGGTCGCTGGTTCGATCCCAGCACCACCCACCATTTCCCCTTCCAAGCAATTCCGAAAAACGCCAACTATCCCTTGAAAATCCCCGGTTTGAGCCCATTTTAGGCCTCCTCTGGAACCCGTTGGACCTGTTTGGTAGTACAGCAAAATTGGGGTATGTTTAGGGGTACCCCGTGATACATGGGGGTATCCGCTTCCCCGAGGGCTGCACAGATGGCGCGACAACTGAACCGGCTGACAGACTCTGCGCTCAAAAAGGCGTTCTACGAAACCCACGGCAACACCAAGCTGTTCGACGGTGGCGGGCTCTACCTGCATATCCAGCAAAGCGGGCGCTATTGGCGGATGAAGTACCGGATTGGGGGTAGAGAGCGCCTGCTGTCCATTGGCGTGTACCCCCAGGTGTCGCTAAAGCAGGCCCGCGATGAACGTGATCACGCCCGCCAGCAGGTGAGCCAGGGGGTAGATCCCGTGCAAGCCCGGCGTGAACGCCAGCAGAGTCAGCGCGAGAAGCTGGACAACAGCTTTCAGGCACTGGCTGATGAATGGCTTGTGAAGGTGCATGCCGAGACTGTGGGGGCCACCACCTACGAGAAGAACAAGCGCCGTCTCGAACGTCTCGCATACCCCCGCCTGGGGGTACGTCCGATCAGCGAGATCCAGGCCCCCGAGGTGTTGGACGTGCTGCGACGTATCGAACGCCAGGGCCATGTCGATTCCGCCCATCGAGTGAAAACCCTTGTCGGCCAGGTACTGCGCTACGGCATTGCCCGAGGCGTGGCGGCCCGCGACGTGACAGCGGACCTCAAGGGGGCACTGGCACCCATCCGGCAAAAACACTTCGCGGCCCAGACTACCCCCGATGAGCTGGCGCCGGTGCTGAATGCGATCGACGGATACCGGGGTGCTCCGGAAACCGTAATCGCCCTGGAACTGCTGCCGATTCTACTGCTGCGCCCCGGCAACATCCGGGCGCTGGAATGGGATCAGGTGGACATCAAGGCCCGGCGCATTGAACTGGCGATCACGAAAAACGGTGATCCCCTGGTAGTGCCGCTGTCGGATCAGGCCTTGGCCGCCTTGCAGCGCATCGAGTCCTTGAGTCGACACCGGAGTCGGTTTGTGTTCCCCGGTGCCCGGAGTACCGCCCGGCCCATGAGTGATAACGCCATGGGCGCTGCGCTGCGTAATCTGGGCATGAAGGATCAGCAGACCGCCCACGGTTTCCGCGCCGTCGCCCGCACCATGCTGGTGGAGCGCCTGGGCTTCGCTGTGGAGCTTGTCGAGATGCAGCTGGGGCATCGGGTGGCCGATACTCATGGAAGGGCTTACAACCGCACTCAGTGGCTCAACGAACGTGCTCACATGATGCAGGCATGGGCGGATTACCTGGACACGCTGAGAGACCGCTCAACAACGTGATGATTTTTACCTCTCGCATCCCGCATATTTTATGCGAGTGACTAAGCAAACTAATTAACCGGAAATCGCGGGGAACGCAAATACAAACTTCCCGGAATTTCCATGTAGGGCTATGTCGGAAACGGTTATATAGTAGAGCAATAGTCGAATGCTAGTAGAGAAATAATCGAGCAAGGGTCTAGTGATACGAAGACTCATATTAATACTGATACTAAGATGTCTAATAACACTTAATCTTAAATCCATACTGATACTTGTACAGATCATCCAAGTGATCGTCATATCCCAATCAAAGACGACTTATACGCAACATCCTACGAATAGTGCACTCGAACGCATCAACCTCACCAAAACCACTACTCATAATTAGATAGCAACCAATCATTGGCGCCCCAAACGCCAATCCCTTCATGGCTGTGATACTGCCTCATTAAGGAGACCCGCATGCAATCCGTTCAATATGCCAAGCAGGATACTAAGAATCGAAACCTCACGCTTCATTACGATGACGACTATCAAGGACAGACGGTTCTAGCGAGACCTGATCAACCATTGATCACGCAATACCTTGATCGCATCAATGACACCATCGATGAGGCCCTTTACCACCACCACCGCATCACAGCGTTTTGGTTCGTTTTGAAGCTGCCATTTGGGTATCCGTTAGGGGATACCGATAATAGCCTCATGACGTCATTCTGGAAATCTGTTAAATCGAAAATTGAGGCGGATCGGATCAGAGCCCGCAGACATAACTCACGCGTTCATGAAACAGGCGTGTTTTACGTATGGGCCAGGGAGTACAACGCCACCGAAACCGCCCCTCACTGGCACTGTGCGCTGATGGTGAACCAGGATACCTACTACACCATGGGATCCATGCAGTCCAACCAAGACAATATGTGGAGCCGCATCAACTCAGCGTGGGCGTCAGCGTTGGGGCTCTACGTGAACCAGATAGATGGGCTCGTGGAACTACTTGATAACGAAACGTATTACCTCGATCAGAATTCCATGGGTGATAAGCGGAAGAACTTATTCAAGCGGCTCAGCTACCTCGCCAAGTCGCCCACCAAGGTGTACCAGGATGGTATCCATGCCTTTGGATGCTCTAGAGCGCGTAGGCCTGGCTCCTCATCAAGGTGGTGACTGGAGTCCGTCAGTCAGCAGATCACATGTACCATCGGATCCGCAGCCGCGTGTCGTTCAGCCTTGGCACTGACGCCAGAGGAGGGATGAATTGGCCCCCTCCATAGCTACACAAGTTATAGTGCGGTTCCGAGGAGGGGCTGAAGCGATTTTCGACCAGCAGCCGCAACTGCTCGAACAGATCGCGCTTGGCTTTTCCAGCGATTAGGTCCGCCGCTCCAGTGAACGATACTGCTTTTCCAGCGACTGATTCTGCGTCGCCAACCGTGCGTTTTCGGCCTGCTGCTCCTGCAGTTGGCGCTGCAGTTCGGCGATGGTGGAAGCAGTATTGGAGGCGGCGTCTGACATGGGCGCATTTTACCAAACCCCCCATCAATCAGCCACTTGAAATCATCCGACCGTGTCAAAAAACAGCTCCTGATGGGGCTTCATCCGGGCAATGTCATACCCATCCAAGATCCAGTTCAGCTGCTGGCGGTTGCAGAACACGGACACTGATTTGCGTCGGTGAAACGGGTTGAGCTCGATGGCCTACTGAGCTAACAATGCCAAGCTGCCGTTATTTTCGCAAATTGGCGGGCTTTTCAGAGGCTCCCTAATCTATATGACTATATAAGTTTAGGAATTACTTTATCGAATAGAAACACAGATCCTGTGATACCTAAAGGCCCCAAGATTATCCCAATAACTGACACTACTCTTAAAATACAGAAGCTCGGTTTATTTAAGTCGACTTCATTTTTATATTTTAAGTATGCGACGGCCGCAACCATCAAAATGATAGAGAAAGCCACCCATCTTGCATAATCAATCCCCAAAAAAAACAAAGATAACGGAGAAGTTAAAGCCAAAACAATAAGGAATGACTTTGATGAGCGCTTAGTGATATCCAGAAACAGCTTTAAATACATCACCCACACAGTTCCCAGAATAACAAAACTAACCCAATTTACTGGGTTTTTTATATGCTGATAGACCACCGATAGGTTTTCGGAAAGGTCTCTCGTCCAAACTTTTACTGGTTCCCCCTTCATTTCTCCGAAGGCTATACCTGACTGATCATTCAACGAAGATGTTAGCATTTCTGGGCCTCGCTCAAACTTTCCAAAAAAAAGCAAAGCTGCCCCTGCAATACCAACACCTGCCATAAAAAAAGATGAACGAAACACAAAAGTCTTAAAATTTACAGACTCAAAAAACAAAAGAAGCAGTAAAAATGGAACAAAAACTAGAATGTATATCTCGTGGGTTAATGTGGCAATTATTGAGATACAGCAAGCCGCCCAGTCTTTTTGGCTAAGAAAAAGAATAGCTGATCCAGCGAAAAGCAACAGCAGAATAGCGTCAAACCGGCCAAAGTCGTAAATAAAATGCGGGACACTAGCAGGTGATGTCAATAATATCACTATATACCAGAATTTTTTCTCAACTTGGATATTTAGAAACCTTAGTTTTTCCGCCAAAAAAACAGAAACTCCAAAAACTCCAAGTACGGCTAATGCACTTACAATATGAGCCTTTACACTAACGTTAAGAAAGGGGGTTAATTCTAATACTGTTCCCAAAGTCGCTCTTTTAACAAAACCATAATCCAGATAATTAATCCAGTAAGCGGTTTCTTTCCAAGCAGACATTCCGATAGAAAAATGTTCTCCAAAAATCTGATAAACAAAAAAGAGCCACCCCCAAGCTAGTGATAAAAGCACCAGAAAATAAAATCCGCGCCCGACAAAAAAGTCAAAAACTGAACGCACAATATTATACATTTATATCATATATCCTTTGGATGCAATGTTGATCATCGGAATATCATCTTTGCTGTTACCATACGCAAAGCTTTTTCTTTTTTTTAGGTCCGGAAAAATTTCCATAATTCTTGCGACCTTTTCTTCTCCTCGGCAATTCTTATGAAAAATATCTCCGCCGCACACTCCATTTAACGAATCAAGCTTGGTACTTATTAGAAAGTCGATATTATGCATGCTGCACCAAGGCTCCAAATAATACGGCAAGGAGGCACTAACAATAACACAAAAATGATTCTTTTTTTGATGCTTCCTCAAAGACTCCATCATATCACTGCGCAGCATTTTAGAGTCGATCTCTAAGCTAAACCCCTTACCTTTGTCATATAAAAAAACTTCAGAAAGTCCCGCAAGACAGACTTTAAGAAGTTTTCGTTTTGCATTATCACGCGAAATGACCCGAAAAAAAGCAGCCAAGAGTGTTGGGCTTACCTTTAAAAGATTCCAGTAATACAGTAGCGGCCCAAGTGTATACTTTAAATAAGGCATTAAAGTATCTCGCTTCGTCAAGGTCCCATCAAAGTCAAAAAACGCAATCGGTGTCGAATCGTCATTCATAGCGATAGTCGCTTGAAAATGGACTCAGGGATATGGCGGATGATTTGCATAATGCCCCACCAGAACCAGGGCAGGTAGACTTCCTGGCGTCCTTTGCGCATGGCTTTGATGATGCCGGTGGCGATGGTTTCTGGTTGGGCCCAAAGGAAGCCGGACTTATCCAGTCCGTCCGTCATGGGAGTGTCCACAAAACCGGGTTTGATGGTCACGACGTCGGTGCCGTTTTTGTAGAGGCGATTGCGAAGCCCCTGAAGGAAGATTGTGACCATGCCCTTGGCGGAACCGTAGACGTAATTACTCTGGCGTCCGCGATCCCCTGCCACGGAGCTGATGACAGCGATGACACCCCCGCCCTGGCGTTCGAAGTGGTTTCCGAGCAATGTCAGCAGGCTGATGACGCTGAGAGCATTGGTCTCGATCTCATGGCGTGTCGTCGCCACAGAGGCCTCACAGGCTTTTTGGTCAGGGAGAGTGCCGTGAGCGATCAAGACCCCATCCAGGCTTCCCAGAGCTGCTTGCGCCTCCTCCAGCATCGGGGCATGCAGTTGGCCATCGCAAAGGTCCATGGCTTTGGAGCCGATCGTGGCCCGTGGCGCTCTTACCTGCAGATCCTGCGTAATAGCGGCCAGTTTTTCACTGTCCCGCCCCACGCAGAATACATTGGCCCCATTTGAAACAAGCTGACGGGCAGTGTGCTCGGCAATGGTTGAGGTGGCACCGATGATCAGAACATTTCGAAGTGCGTTCATTGGGTCACCCGTTTCCAGAAGTGAGAGGTTAATTGTGGGTCGATGAAGCCGCTGAAGGCTTCCCACTCCGGATAGCCCTGACGGAAAAGCCAGCCTGGCATACGTGCATCCTTGGCGGGGTAAAGGGCACCGCCGGCTTCACTGATCACCCGGTCCAGAACCTCGAAAAGTCGCTGGGTTCGAGCCCCACGGTTGGGGAAATCCAAAGCGAGTGTGGCCCCCGGCCTGGGGAATGAAAGCATACCGGCGGGTGGCTGATCGCCAAAGGTCTTGAGCACCGCCAAAAACGATCCTTCCCGGTGACGGGCAATGGTTTTCAACAACTCGCTTACGGCTGTTTGTGCTGTTTCCGGCGGTAAAACGCATTGGTACTGGTAGAAGCCAGCTCGACCGTAGATGCGGTTCCAGTGATGAATGGAATCCAATGGGTAGAAATAAGGCACGTAGTGGGTAAGCGCGCCACCCGGATTAACGGGCTTGTGATAATAGAACTGGTTGAATGCCCAAAGGCTGGCACTGTTGATCAGCGAAACAGGCGACTCAAAGGGAATGCTCCGGGACCTTTCTTTAAACGGAGCGGGGGCGCTGGTTTGAGCAGGCGCATGGCTGGCCGCATAGAGCACACCACGACCACGTGAGCGGCCCGTTGCCAGGCAATCCACCCAGGCTACCGTGTAGGGCCACCGGGCTTCCAGCTCCCGGTTGAGTTGCCAGAACTCATCCAGATTGGTGAATCGGTGCGATTCGACCCACATCCAGGGGGACTGGATACGCATGAGCTGAATGGTAGCCGATGCAATAAGGCCCGTGAGGCCCAGCCCGCCAATCGTGGCCTGAAACCAGGGTTCGTTGTCGATTGAAGAGCAGGTGAAGTGCTGGCCATTGGACCGGACCAGCTCAATAGCTTTCACGTGATGGCCAAAACTGCCCATTGCGTGATGGTTCTTGCCATGCACGTCATTAGCGATGGCGCCACCCACGGTCGCATAACGTGTACCAGGCGTTATTGGAAGGAACCAGCCTTGAGGTACGACCAACGAAAGAATTTCATCCAGCGTGACCCCTGGCTGACATTGGATTACACCCAGTGCAGGATCGAACTCGATGAACCGATCCAGGTCTCGGGTCTGCAGCAGGGTTCCAGTGTCCGTCAGACACACATCCCCGTAACTACGACCGTTTCCGTAAAAGGTAAAGGGACCGTCCTTGGGGTCCTGATTAATCAGGGCGGGTTTGGTGAGGCGTTGCACTTGATCGGGTGACAGTCTCGGCAGTCGATTCCAAGACAGGGGCGTACTCATACATGTTCCCCATGACGACTTCGGATCAATGCCACCAGGCCAATGACCACCGCAAACCATAGCGTTGCCAGACGGATGAAAACCGTCGCGGCGACCGCCGCTGGCATGGGAACGCCCTTGAGAGTCAGCAGTGAAACCATAACGGCTTCTGCTCCCCCGAGGCCGCCGGGCATGAAACTCAACGCACCTGCCAGCATGGAAAGGGCGTAAACGAAAAAAGCGAATGACAGCCCCAGGTCAGCGCCGAGCCACTGAAGAACCCAGTGAAAAGCGAGAGCTTCGGCCCCCCAGGCGATAACGCTGATTACAGTGGCGACGGCAAGAAGTCCAGGGCTGTGGCAGCGCCGGGCATCGTTGAGCATGGTTACCAGGTGTTGGATGGCGCTGAAAACTTTCCCTTGGTGACGCAAACTCCAGTCATGAATCCTATCCAGAAGGTGGCGACTTGACAGACATATCAGAACTACTGCAATAGCCGCAATTGCTACCAGCACTAAGCCCCGAGCCTCAGGATACTGAGTCAACCCGATCAACGTCAGAACCACAATCGCCACTAGATCCGACAGCCGTTCACTGATAAATGCCGCGAAGGAGGCTGGATAGGGCACGCCGTGGTGTTTGAGCAATAGCCCACGGAACGCTTCGCCTGCCTTGCCGGGGGTTGTGGTCAGCGCAAACCCGGTCAGATAGATGCGAGCGCTGGGCAGGGGCTGGAGTTTATGGCCAAGACGCGAGAGATAGAGCTGCCAACGCAGAAAGCGCAGGCCGTAGTTGACCAGTGACATAGCCAAAACGGCGCCGGCACCAGTAATTCCAATCTGGATGAACGCCGTGACGACCTCATCCCAACCGCCCCAGAGCGAGAATGCCAGGTAGCCTAATGTGGCTGCCACCACGGAAAGTACCAAGGCTTTCAATCGCCATCCGTCCATGTAAGTGATGGAGGCCGTATTCATGCCAGGACCCATAGCGTTGCGACAAACCAGGCACCCGCTGCCAGAATCATGTGCCAGTCGGTCAAAAGATCCTTCGCCGTATCATTCCCTTTGGCGTGCTGGTGAAGCAGAAAGATATAACGAAAGATCCCGTAAACCACAAACGGGAGGGGGTAGATCAGATTCGGTGTGCCGTGAAGCTCGATGGTCTGGGGTGCGACGGTATAGAGGCCGTAGCTGAGCACGGTGCAGGCAGCAGTAACTGCGATGAACTGTTCCAGCATCGCAGGGCTGTAATCATCGAGCACGCGGCGGGTAACCGCGCTGTCGTAATCGGTCTCTGAGTTTTCCAGAACCAGAAGCTCTGCGCGGCGCTTGGAGAAGCCAAGAAACAGCGTCACCATTAATCCGCACAACAGAAGCCAGGCGGAAGGGGCAATACCAAGGCCGATGGTCCCGGCAAAGATCCGCAGCATGAAACCGGCGGAGATGAGAAAGACATCCAGAATAACCACATGTTTGAGGCGCCATGAATAGACGATGTTCAACGCCAGATACGCTGCCGTAAAGCCAAGCACCCAGCCACTGACCAGCCAGGACAGGGCTATGGAAAGAGCCACAAGAACGCCGAACAATGCCTTGGCGCTTCCTATACCCATTGCGCCACTGGGCAAAGGGCGTTTGCACTTCGTCGGGTGTGCCCGGTCCGCCTCGACATCAAGCAGGTCATTGAGCACGTAAACGGCGCTTGCCATGGCGCAGAACGCTAGAAAGGCGAGCGCCGCCTGCATTAGCGTGGCTACATCCCACTGGTGCGCGAAGAGCGGGCCAATCAGCACAAAGCCGTTTTTCAGGTACTGGTGCGGGCGGAGCAGCTTAATAACGGCGTGCATGGCCACCTTCTGCGAGTCAGACAAAAATAAAGCGGCCGGAGCCGCTGAGATGATGCTGGCTCGTGGTAGCACGAGCGCATCCCTGTTAATTTGGGCCGAAATCTTAGCACAGGGACCATAGGCGGTCGAAAACGGCCCTTATTTATCAGTTAGGCCCTTTTCTGCTATTGAGATTCCTGGGCGGAAGTCGTCCCGATTTGATTCAAGCGGTTTTTGACTGAATCCGAAGTATATGGCGAGGTTCCGATACCCAACTCCGGAGAGTTATTGGCTTTCTGTTCTGGGTAAAACTCCTCCATTACCGCAGGCGTTTCGTCCTCCGAATGCTCGAACTCGGCATTCTCGAAGCCTCGCCTACCTGCGTC